>JAPKEA010000650.1 GCA_028822275.1 Planktomarina sp.
CAAAGGTCAGGAGTAACCAAACCCCTTGCAAAACCCCGTCTATAATATCACTCATAGTCGCTTTCAAAGCTGCGCCTGCGGTTGCGCTAGGCAGAGATTTCGCCTGCTTTCAGTGCGTAAGCAGTTTTGGAACCGTAGACCAAGCCATGGCACCTCACAACCGGATTTATCAACCAACGATACAGCGCGCCCAAAGTGACCCAAGGCACGGAACGCGTGTCCCAAAAAGAGGTCATTATGACTAAATTGAAGGTAGATTATGATCAAATGAGTAAAATGGCAAACAAGACCTTAACCAGATCTGGTTTAAGACTGCTAGAAGCTCCAAAACAGTTTGGGAACCCCTTACGCATGTAAAATCTGTTCTTTACACTTGGCTTGAAGAGTGACCTAAGATTAAATCATTCAAACAAATATTGCGACCTGATTTCAAAACAATCTCGTCAATCGCATCTGCCACATTGTTAAATAGCAAAACCAATGGCTTCGAAAATTTATGGTTTTTAGCGGGCGCTTTCGACGAAAGTGGTAGGCGCAATCACTTTCGAAAAATAAGATTTTGTTTCAATTTAGTTGACACATCCGACAGCGCCACCGACAAGCCCGAATTGCTATCGGCAATATTCCCATACCGGAAACCAACCTGATGAAAGCACTTTTAAGATTTCGCAACGACGTGTCCTGTGTCGCAAGGTCTTAGGCTTGTTCAAAGTAACCGCTCCGCCCCTTGCTCAGATTATAGAACGCCAACACAAAAATCGAAGACCGATTGTAACATTTACGATAGGTCATCTCAAAATAATTCAGCGCCCGTGTCTCATTTATCTCGTTGGTTAAAATAGAATGGACCGAGGCCGTAGCAGTTACCCGCGGCATCATAGCCTAATGAACCCCGCTTGACAGCAAGGGGTCAATGAAAAACGCTGTGCCGCCAAAGGCAAAAAAGCCCGGGCCGCAAAAGAGATCAGAAGTATAGGAAAAGTCAGTTTCAATATTTAATTTACTAGTTAATTTTTAGGCCTCTAAATCCAGCACGCCTTTCAAACTAGTAGCCTGTCTTAGTGCCTAAAAATAAAGCTCTTTTTTACCCTCTTTTCAATTATTTTTTAAATGATTTTGATGAATATAATCCCGACATTTACCACATTTTTCTGTAACGAAATCAGCCAAACCCATCCGTCCTCAATTGACAAAATTCGAATAGTGTCCTCTGCACCAAAGCCTTCTAACGGCAAGTCGGACATATAGGACCGCAGCGCAATATTTCTCAAAGTCCTATATTGAAATTGGTTGATGACCGAGGCTTTTTCAACACACCGTGGCGAATGCTACAGTCGATAAGACAGTCAAATTGGGTTTTATGTGTCACCAATGATCGCGTCCAATGAACGGTGTGTGGCCGCACCTCTTCTGTGCAATCAAGGACAGTTTGAAGTGGTCCGGCAAATTCGGACAGCGTTCTAAGATGTATCCAACCCGAACGAATGGATACGAGAATGACAAAGCGACGGAACT
>JAPKEA010000217.1 GCA_028822275.1 Planktomarina sp.
ACATTCCTTAAAACTTTTCACGATACTCGACTATAAGATTTTTAGTCCTAAAAACTATCAAATAACTTTCAATCAGAAAGGAAAAATCCTCAAATTATTTAGGCAATCAGTATTGTCTTTAGAAGGCCCATATGAGTGCTATGTAAGGGCTACGATTTAGCAAAAATTGAGTACTATTCAGGGCAATCAACGTAATGCGCGAAAAGGTACCAAAAAACTGTCACTGGTCGCTCTAAAACCAAGCTACAAGGAAATATATGAAAAAGTTTTGGCAACTAATCTAACGGGTTTTACATGACTGAGAATATTTACACTACAAGGTGGATTAATGATCTTGAACGTTTTCTGCCACTAAAGCCGTCTTTTTTACTAAGCGGCAATGTTGCGGATTATCAAATTTGCGACATGGATGGTATTTTTGCCCCACTCTCACTCCATGATACTTTGACTGAAGTATTTTGTCGAAATGGTTACGGAACAGTTTTGATCTATGACCCTGCAAGGGGGTTTTACGTAAATGGCGAAAACCAATGCGACCTTATTAAAAAATTAGGGGTAGCGGTTGAAAATGGAAGGGCACCGCTAAGCACTAATGGGCTAGCCAAAGCAATTGAACGGTTTATCGACCTTATTGAACCAGAACCAGTCGCGCTTATTATTGATTTCGCAGGACGGCTCGTAATCAGGCCAGATGGATTGGAACAATCGGAAAATGCTCTATTCACGCAAGCCTTGATTGGTGCATATCGAGCAAAACCAAAAACAATCAATCAACGGCCGTATTACAACACCATAGTTTTTGTTACCGAAAAAGAAGGCGACGTACCAGACTGGATGGTGGTAGATAATGCGTGCCTTCGCCACATACCTGTTGCGAAACCCGATGCTTCAGCGAGGCGGGTCGTTGCTCCTGATTTGCTAAAGGTTATAGGCGGGGAAGTGACTAAAGAAGTTACTAATGTCTTCGTACAAGCCACTGAGGGGATGCTTCTGAGAGACCTACTAGCGATCGTACAACTCGGCAAGACCGAGGGGATGGAATTGGCACAAATTTCCGATGTTGTACGCTATTACAAGGTCGGTGTGACCGAAGACCCTTGGAAGAAAATTCCACGCGACACAATTGTAAATGGTGAGGCGACGATCCGGAAGAGGGTCAAAGGTCAAGGCCGGGCAGTCACCCATATGCTAGATGTTGTTAAACGCGCGATAACTGGAATTGGTATGGGAGCCAACAGTCGGGGAAAACCAAGAGGGTTTGCTCTATTTGCGGGGCCAACTGGCGTTGGTAAAACTGAGCTAGCCAAGACAATTACTGAACTGCTATTTGGCGATGAGGAGAGTTATATCAGGTTCGATATGTCAGAATTCTCTGCGGAACATGCCGATCAAAGACTTGTTGGCGCACCACCTGGCTATGTTGGCTATGATCAAGGTGGCGAACTTACTAACGCCATCCGGGAAAAACCTTTCAGCGTTGTATTGTTTGATGAAATTGAAAAGGCTCATCCAAAAATTTTAGATAAGTTTCTACAGATTTTGGATGATGGTGTACTGACCAGTGGACGTGGAGACCGTGTCTACTTTTCAGAGGCAATCATAATATTCACCTCTAATCTTGGCATTTCAAAACTTAACCAAGACGGTGTTCGAGTAGCAAATGTCGAACAAAATGACGACTACACCACAATTAAGTCTAACGTTCGATCTGAAATTGAGCGACATTTCAAGATGACACTGGGGCGCCCCGAAATGTTAAATCGGATGGGTGAAAATATTATAGTATTTGATTTCATCCGTGATGAAATTGCCGACGAAATCTATGATAGTATCCTTTCTTCCATTATTAAAAACCTTATGATTCAGGGAACTGAAATCACTTTGACTGAAGAAGTTAGTATAGAGTTAAAAGCTTTCTGCCTGAGGGATTTATCGAATGGAGGGCGTGGTATACGTAATCAACTAGAGGCGCATTTTGTTAACCCACTAGCACGCCATCTGTTTGATGTTGAGAATAGTAAAGGCGCGCGCTTCGAAGTTGATAATATCAAAATCAGCGAGGTTACATCATTGCAGCTAAGAGAGGTGTGAAATTGCTCTCAAAAGAAAAATTAACCACAGCAGGAAAAGAAACCGAAGTTATCTCTCTGTCACGAGTACATTTTCCAGTAACCGCCCTTGGGCCAGGACGAAGGGTTGGAATCTGGTTTCAAGGTTGTTCGATTAGGTGCCCAGGCTGCATATCAGCTGATACCTGGGCGACACATTCACCAGATATGACGGTAAAAAATCTATTGCATTCATTAGGTGCCTGGCTTTCTGTATGCGATGGCATCACAATTTCCGGTGGTGAACCCTTTGAACAACTGGATGCGCTAATCGAACTTCTGGAGGGAATTAGAGAAAGTTATTCTGGTGATATTTTAGTTTTCACTGGCTACGAAAAGTCCAAGATCGAATGCTCATTGGATAAAATGGCAGGATTAATTGATGTTCTAGTTACCGGTCCTTATCGAGCCAATGAGGGACAAACAAAAGCATTGAGAGGGTCCGACAACCAAGAACTTATTTTATTGACTGATCTCGGACGGGAGCGTTTTGAGGCCTTTGAAGATTCCACTCCAATTCGCAAATTGGACATGATGATGGGCGCCGATGGTCAAATCTATTTTGCAGGCATTCCAGCGCCTGGAGATTTCACTGCTTTAAAGACTGCATTGCAGCTCGATGGAGATCAGTTTGTGACGACTGAGGACCGACGTTCATGAGGGAACCCACGACAGCACAACGCATCAGGCTTTGCCCTAATTGTAATAGTGAGCGTCCGTTGGCAGAAATGATGTGTGGAAATGACATTGGAGAGGGGCAATGTGGACATCTGATGGTTTCTGTCCAACCAAGCTATTCTGACAATTCTAACAAAGAACCGCCTCTCACCAAGTTAGAGATTAATAGCTATCCGCAAACGGTTCCAGAGCTACGTGACATCAAGATCAAAGAAAAACCACAGGAGATAAGGGCCGGGCTGTGCTCCAATGGTCATGAAGTCGATGCTGAAGATGAGGAATGCCTCATTTGCGGGGAACTAATTGCCCATAATAAATCTGAAGGTTCCGCGCTGAGCTTTATACTGCCCGAGTGGCAGGTGATCTGCGAGGCGCCAACTGTGGCAGGGGCCGAACAAAGAGTTGTAGCATCACATATCACAGACGGTCATAAAGCTGTAGTTACCATTTTTCGGGAGGGGGCAGAGCCCGACCAAGCTGTATATGACGTACTCCGTAAAATGGATATCAATCATATTGCCAGAATAGAAGAAACTGGTCGATATCGAAACAATGCCTATGAAATCACAGAGTATATCCCACATGGAAGCCTGCGCGATTTAAAAATTGATCCGTCTGACCTCCCAACCATCAAAAGCATTATTGAAGAAGTAGCTCTTGCGCTTTTGGATTTTAACAGAGTTGGTCTTCGGCATCGAGATTTAACTCCAAACGTGGTGACAATCCGGACACTCCAACCTCTTGACCTAGTAATCGAAGGCTTTGGATCGTCATGCCTGAGCGAGTACGATCTAGACGTTGTCTCACCGTTGGAGAACACCATCTACATGGCACCAGAGGCTATAGCAGGTGGTGTGGCTGCTTCCTCCGACTGGTGGTCGCTAGGGATGATCCTTCTGGAGAAGTTAGCGCCAGATTATTTTAAGGATGTGAACCCGAAGGCATTCCTTATTAATGCTCTTACAGCTGGGGTTGAGATCCCTAATTCAATCGACCCTGTATTAACCAACCTTTTGTCCGGGCTGCTCCTCCGAAATCGAGAGTACAGGTTTGGATTTGACCAGGTTAGATCATGGCTAGACGGTGAAGTCGTCCCAGTAGCAGTTGAATTATTTCCTGAAGACCTCTCTGGGCCAACGATCACTCTTGGAGACCAAGAGATTGACAGTTTGCAACGGTACGCTCTTACGGCTGCAGAAGAATATTTTTGGGATGAGGCCAGAGGACATCTTAGTAACGGAAGACTTGCTACATGGGCGGAAGAATCAGGCTTAGACTCCAAATCTCTCGCCCAGCTTAGAGCGACAGCCACGAGAGAAATTAATCAAAACTTCAAACTGGGAATAGCCCTGAAGATACTAAACAAAAATATGCCTTTCGTGCAGGTTGGTGAAATAGTTGGGCCCAGCTGGCTACTGGAAAATCCAGAGCTTGGTTATGAACTCATAAGTTCGGAGACAAGTTATCTTCTCGAAGATCTAGACATGGAACCGTGGATCGTTCGTTTGAAGGAACGGGCTAATGCAGTTAGGCAGATAGTAAAAACACACGGCGTTGAGCTTGACGAAGAAGCAGCCCAAATTAATTTATTGTCCACCTCCAGAGCTCGATTACTAGCTAATTGGGAGCAGCGACGTAGTCTCTTTCCCGATACTGAAAACTTAGCTTTGGCCTCAATCTTAGACAAAAAAAAGCTTGCTGAAGAGGACTTAATTGTTCTTTTATCGGCAGATATCGGGCAGTTTCAATCGTTAGAAGACATCATTTCTAAGGCCACTGCATTGGCAGGAACTGCGGATTTGTCTGAGTTTAAGCCAGGGAAAGCTCGGGAAGTTTTGGCTACACAGTCCCGGCAGGAGATTTTTCGCGATATTACAGATAGAACAACAAATTTTGCCCGTTGCGGAAATGAAAAAGTTGATGGTTGGGTGGATAATTTCCGTCTGGAGAGGCGAACCACTTTACCAAAAGCTCTTATTATGCTCGAATTTGAAAAAGAAAAATGGTCGCAAGCTCCCGATCAAATCTACGTTTCAGACATTATCAAATTTTTTGAGACAAAGGTTCACACACAGATAAACCAAGGCCCCCTGGCCCGCATGCGAATTTCAAAATCATCGCCACGAATTGACCTTTTCGAATTGAACGATGAGACCGAGCCCGCAGAATTAGTTCTTAATAAAATTTTAGAGCGGACCGGTTCTAAAATTGACATTGGCAATAGGACAGTAATGGCTGACGAATTGCTTCCCAGTCGCA
>JAPKEA010000651.1 GCA_028822275.1 Planktomarina sp.
TTCTGTTAGCCCACTCGTCTTTTAGCTGCGCAACCACACTGAATTCAGTTGTACAGACAGGTGTGAAATCTTTGGGGTGAGAAAATAGGATCGCCCATGAATCTCCGATCCACTCATGCAAGCCAAATTCACCTTGGTCAGTCTTCACAATGATATCTGGAATTATATCGTTAATTCTCATATCTATTACTTTCCTAAGCTTGTTTTTTTAATTATTTCAATCTTTAAGACGAGATACGCCCAACCTCAGTAGCTTGAGGCACTTCGACCAGCAAGCCAGTTTTGCAATCATAAATATAGCCGTAGATTGGAATGTAAGATGGCACTAATGAGTGACCTCTTATGCGCTTCACATCCTCAACGACCGAAAGTGAATTGTCAGTAAATGTTAACCAATTTATATATTTCCCATCAGCAGAGCCGCCGTCATTTGAAACGTTTTTCCAACCGTTTTTATCGATAGAGGCCGTCTGAAGGCTTGCTTGGAGTAACTCTCCCATAATTTCAGTTGAAAACAATTCCATTCCACAATCTGTATGATGTATTACAAACCACTCATTTGTTCCTAGTAGTTTGTGTGAAATTATCAGTGACCTGATCGCGTCATCACTTGCGCGCCCACCTGCATTTCTGATTACATGGGCGTCGCCTTCTGAGAGCCCCGCATATTTGGCAGGATCAAGCCTTGCATCCATGCAAGTCAGTATTGCAAAGGCGCGACTAGGTGGAAGCGACAAATCTTTTTTCTCACCAAAATCGGCCGCATAGTTTTTGTTGGCTTCAATAACCTCATTTACGATTTTACTCATTTTCCACAGCCTTCATATTGATATTTCAAAATTTACTGATTGCATGGCGTCAGCGATGACATCTAAATGGCGATATTGTCTATTTAAGCGCGGAGTCAAATAGATATAATGGAATATTTTTCTTAAATTTTACATAAATATAGCCGTAAATTCTTTTTAAAGGACAACAATGGGATGCCATATTGAGACGTCTGGACCAAAAGGATTAATAACCTTAATTTTGACACTGTGAATTAAAACTGACTTGTTTCCTGTTGAACTTCGTTTCTTTTCTCGGACATTAGGGCACTTTACAGCTTTGTTGCACAACTCGGTCTGGGGTTGTGGTTTTGTTTATTTTTTGTGAGGCCCAATGGCTTTTTATGGAACAGTTCAGGTTTAATCCTGTACCAGTTTTTTTGATAGCAAGGGCGCTTTACTGCCTAGAGCTGATTGCGGTAGCTGGTGTTTTTAAAGCCAAACCTAACGGTGCAGCGTAGTATCCAGCTCGTCGCCTGATCGGAAATGGCGGCTTTACAACAAATATTCAATACGACCGTTGGTTTAAAGCTATCTTGGCGCACCGGCTGTTGCTGCGGGATCATCGACCACAAAACCTCAAGGCGGCGTTGTGCGAACAGTCTGGGCGCATTGGGTCAACCAATATTGGGCCAGCACCCTCTGAACCCAAACGAAACTACCCCCGAATGAATTTACAACGCTA
>JAPKEA010000652.1 GCA_028822275.1 Planktomarina sp.
TTCCTCGGAATGGACGGTTCAGCATAACGGACGCGCAGGAGTTCTTGGATGTGTGGGCTGCCCAAGGAAGAGTTGGGATGAACATCGTTGAAAAGTCAAGAAATGAGTCAGAACAAGCATTTTCGGCCAAAATATGATCCCAAGCACCCAACTGCTGTATCTATCGTGGCAAACTGGCTTCATATAGGCCTATGATGGCTTTGATAGGAAGTCAGTGATCATGTGGAGTGTAATAGTGCCACATTATACCTGTTTGCGGCAGCTATTTCATTTATATAGTAGGTTAGAACGAGTTAGATTATTAATTAATTTATTAATCAATTACAGCTGTATGGTGTTTTAAACCCTTTTAAGAAATAAAAGTTTCGGATTGGGGCTGTACCATGGGTATAGCAACATAATGATTGGCTAGTTTCGTCCCTAACTTGCGCCCCAGCGTATCGTATATTCAAATCGAGTTTTGTTGGATCGTGAATGCAGACAGGTCAAATAACGACATTTGATTGACCCCGTCATACAAACTCTTTAGATTACCGATTGAAACCAAAATTGTATGGTTTGAATTGATAAATAAATTGTTCAGGGCACTGTGATATCCAAACGCAAATTTCTCAACTGATTCTTGTGTCTTTTTTGTCATGAACCGGTCTCATTCTTAGATGCAACTTTTTGGTTGAACCAGTCCGACACTTGAATTACAGATCCGAATCTTTTCGCAAACAGGAAGCAAGCATTATAAATTTATATCCTTGATGATTTAAATGCGATGCATTGAACATCGTGGAAAATTTCGTCAGTGAATGAATACGGTTAAAAAAGACGGCGAAGTCATTATAGATTTTTTGGCCTGTCTTCATTTGCGATCCAACAAGACAGATGAAATGTATAAATGTTTCAGCTACACAAAGCAGCTCACCGCCTATCGAGTCGACCGGTTCATCCTTATTCATACCAATTCACACGATTATATCTATAATTGCAATCGTATAACACTTTCCGTGGTTTTGCTTGTATCGGAAGGTAGCACAAATGAGACGTTCGTGTGCTGTAGCTGTGGCCAGCTAACAAACCGGCAGAAGAAAGGGAACCGCAGTATCCACAAATCGGCTGTAGCAGTGGCAGCATGCGTAGAAGGGGGATTTTCTGATAAGCTCAGCTTACCGTTTCCCCTCCTCGTATGCAAAGGATGCGCAGCTGTTGTACAAAACGCCGTCCATATGGCGAGATGGGGCTTGCCCTCTTGCTCCGCGTTTTCAAAAAATGTTCGTGGGAGGAATGCGGCGACGGAAGCAACCTCTGTCATCTCGCACAGAGGCACAACTCTTCGTGAAGCTCTCAATAAAATGATGGAAGGTTTTGATCGTACTTTTTTGTTGACCTTTGTATAGCAGTTGATCACTGGTTGTTATATTGAAGGTAGTATCCATGAGATGTGCACCAGAAATCTACCGGAGAACCCAAAAGGTTTCGCAGTCAACGATATCGTAAATGTGGAGCGAAGAATGGGACTG
>JAPKEA010000218.1 GCA_028822275.1 Planktomarina sp.
CTCAGCTGCAAGCAAAGATGCCGGATCGAGGACCTCCTCGGTCCCCCACAGCATCAACGCGTAGTCAGTTGCGACAAAGCCCAACGGGCCTAATCCGGTATCTTCCATGCGTTTGGAAACAAGTAAACCCAGGGTCTGCATAGCATTACGACCCGCAAAACCATAAATAACTGTAGTGAAGCGGCCCTCATGAGGAAAGGTTTCCACTAATAATCTATCTGCTTTTGGCAAATGACTGACTTGGCGCTGCAGTGCCAACCACTCTCGCATATACTCAGGAAGCGCAGGCCATACCTCTTTTTGGAACCCAGCAAGGATGCGCTGGCTAAGCTGGGTTGAGGTTGCAAACTTCGTGCCTCCAAACGTCGCAACTTTTGGTTTTTTATCTGCCCGGCGACTAACCAACACCGTCATCTCCCGAAGCCCTTCATAAGACACTATTTGGCCCGCAATCAAAAATGTGTCACCCTTCGTAAGTGTGGCAGCAAATGCTTCTTCAATCTCGCCGAGATTTTTGCCACCCCGACCCCTCAATTTGACCTTCAGGCGATCGCTGTCTTGGATTGTCCCAATGTTCATTCGTATTCTCTGCGCGGCACGAGGGTCTCGCAGCTGCCACGTTCCATCAGAATTTAGCAATAACCGTTGCCACTTATCATAGGCCTTGAGGGCGTAGCCACCAGTTGCACAAAAATCTAAACAATCATCAAAAGCCAGACGTTTCAGCCGCACATAATTCCCACTGCTGATTATTTGGTCGAAAAGAGCGCTAGCGTCAAAGGGACCAGCGCAAGCCGCAATCATGATATGTTGGCATAAAACATCACGAGGGCCCTCGCCCCTATCATCACCATCCAAATCATGAGCTCTTACCGCCTCGAGCGCCGCAATACACTCCACAACCTCAAACCTGTTTGCGGGGACCAGACGAGCCTTTGAAGGGGCGTTGTAACGGTGATTTGCCCGGCCAATTCTTTGCACCAAACGTTTTACATTTTTGGGCGCCCCAATTTGGATCACCAGGTCAACATCTCCCCAATCAATGCCCAAATCAAGAGATCCTGTACAAACAATCGCCTTCAAAGCACCCTGCACCATCGCACTCTCGACACGAGCCCTTTGATCACGATCAAGCGATCCATGGTGTATACCAATTGGCAGACTGTTTTCATTCGCCAACCAAAGATTGTGAAAAAATATTTCGGCTTGAGCCCGTGTATTATGAAAAATAAGTGTTGTTTTGTGACT
Organism: Planktomarina sp.; assembly: GCA_028822275.1. GTDB lineage: Bacteria > Pseudomonadota > Alphaproteobacteria > Rhodobacterales > Rhodobacteraceae > Planktomarina. The sequence goes on from JAPKEA010000218.1 coordinate 1,249, forward strand.
TGCTACTTCTCGTAAAACTGCGGGGATCGCATAACCCCCGCCGCCGCCCATCCAAGGTGCAGGTTCTGTTATCTCCAACATCTCAATATCTGGCGCAGGGCCTGGGTCAGCATGCACGATGTTACACGGTCTGGGATGAAAGGCCAAAAAATTTGCTATAGATTCTGGGTTTTCAACCGTTGCGGACAAGCCGACGCGACACATCTGCGGACATATGTTTTGCAAGGCAGCTAGGGCCAACATCAACTGATCACCTCTCTTACTTTCGCTCAATGCATGAATTTCATCAACAACGACGCGTTTCAATCCTGCAAACATACGTGGCGCATCTGGATAGCTAGTGAGCAACGCCAGGCTCTCAGGTGTGGTCAATAAAATGTGCGGCGGATCAGTTCGTTGACGCCTCTTCTGTGTCGCACTAGTGTCCCCGGTCCGGTCTTCAATCCGAATATCAAGTCCAATTTCTTCCACAGGAGCGCGTAAATTTCGCTTAATATCAGCCGCTAAAGCTTTCAGTGGAGAGACGTAGAGAGTGTGAAGTCCTTGGTGAGGCTCTTGGACTAAATCCGCGAGGCTAGGCAAAAAACCTGCTAAAGTTTTCCCGCCGCCGGTAGGCGCTATCAGCACAGTAGCCGGATCATTGCGTCGTGCGAGCATATCAAGTTGGTGTGGATGTGGCGACCAGTTTTTAGTGGCAAACCAAGCCTCTATGGCCGCTGGAAGTTCAAACAATGCGCTATTGGACATTAAGAGACCTTAGATAAATACCCCAAGGTTCAAGATCTAGGAAGTTCACTTTAATCGTTTTATCAGCTTATGCTGTGAGACCTTCCGGTGCTGGTAGTCCGTTGGCACGGCACGTTGCGGTTAGCGTATTAGCGAGCAAGCATGCGATAGTCATTGGACCGACGCCACCAGGTACAGGTGTTATGGCACCTGCAACTTGGGCACAGCTTGCGTAATCAACATCACCAACCAATTTCATTTTTCCTTCGCCACGCTCTGGCGCCGCAATCCTATTGATACCTACATCTACAACTACCGCCCCAGGTTTAATCCAATCGCCTGGTACCATTTCAGGACGTCCAACTGCCGCCACAACAATGTCTGCACGACGCACGACATCAGGCAAATCTTTAGTGCGAGAATGCGCTATCGTGACGGTACAGCTATCACCAAGCAGAAGCAGTGCCATCGGCTTACCGACTATGTTTGAGCGGCCGACAACAACAGCATCTAGACCAGACAGAGACCCAAAGTGATCCCGGAGCATCATCAGACATCCCAAGGGCGTACACGGCACCATCGAGCTCTGGCCGGTCCCCAAAAGCCCAACATTGGAGATATGAAATCCATCAACATCCTTCGCGGGAGCTATTGAGTTAATTACCAAATCTTCGTTCAAATGCTTTGGCAACGGAAGTTGCACCAAAATACCATGGATAGCCGGATCATTATTTAGTTGGTCTACAACTGCCAGTAAATCAGTTTCCGATGTATCAATATCAAGTTTATGTTCAATTGAGTTCATACCGACTTCAACAGTAAGCTTTCCCTTTGAGCGCACGTACACTTGGCTCGCAGGATCTTCACCGACCAAAACAACAGCAAGACCCGGTGTAATGCCGTGATCTGCTTTCAAACGCACAACATGTTCAGCAACCTGGCTCCGTACATTTGCTGCAAATTCTTTGCCGTCAATTATCTGTGCGCTCATTTCATCTCTTCCAATTCAACTTTATCATAGTCATTTTACTCAAAACATTTGGCCTTGTTTCTTATTACCAAAATAGTCCCATCGGAGGCGTAAAAATGCACCCTTTAATGGATGCATTGGAAGCTTAAAACAATCCTTCAATTTCACCTGCATCATTCAACATGATTGTTTCAGCTGCTGGCTTCCGCGGCAAACCAGGCATTGTCATAATTTCACCGCAAACGGCGACAATGAAACCAGCACCGGCTGAAAGCCGCACTTCACGCACGGGAACCGAATGACCAACAGGCGCGCCACGCAGATTTGGATCCGTACTAAAACTGTACTGTGTTTTAGCCATACACACTGGCAAATTACCATAGCCTTGATCTTCCCATTCTTTAAGCTGATTACGGATCTTTTGATCCATCAATGCTTCATCAGCGCGATAGATCTGCTTACAAATTGTTTGAATTTTATCAGCAAGCGACATGTCATCTGGGTAGATCGGTGCAAAATTACCAATATCGGAGTCTGCAATTTCAGCAACACGCATTGCCAAGGCTTCAGCACCTTTGCCACCAAATTCCCAATGCTGAGAAACAATCGCTTCAGAGCCCTGCGTTTGAACATAATCTTTTACGGCCTGAACTTCGGCATCAGTGTCTGTAACAAAGTGGTTAATTGCGACCACTACAGGGACGCCAAAGCTTTTGAGATTTTCAATATGGCGTCCAAGGTTGGCACAACCTGCCTCAACTGCAGATACATTTTCTGAACCCAGTTCTGACTTAGCTAGTCCACCATTCATCTTCATTGCACGAATGGTAGCAACAAGGACGACAGCTGAAGGTGCAAGACCCGCTTTACGACATTTGATGTTCAAAAATTTCTCAGCGCCCAAGTCAGCACCAAAGCCAGCTTCCGTAATTACATAGTCAGTCAATTTAAGGGCCGTTGTTGTAGCAATTACTGAGTTACAACCATGCGCAATGTTCGCAAATGGGCCACCATGAACAAATGCCGGGTTATTTTCAAGCGTCTGCACTAGGTTTGGCTGCATAGCGTCTTTTAACAAGACGGTCATCGCACCATCGGCTTTGATATCACGCGCAAATACTGGTGAGCGATCACGGCGATAAGCAACAATCATATCGCCCAGACGTTTTTGCAAATCTTTCAGGTTTTTAGCTAGGCATAAAATAGCCATAACTTCAGACGCAACCGTGATATCAAAACCGGTTTCACGTGGAAACCCATTAGATACACCTCCCAAAGAAGTTGTAATTTGCCGCAATGCCCGATCATTCATGTCTACGACCCGGCGCCAAACAACGCGGCGAGTGTCAATCTCAAGCTCATTGCCCCAATAAATATGATTATCAACCATGGCAGAAAGCAAGCTGTGAGCCGATGTAATCGCGTGGAAGTCACCTGTGAAATGCAGGTTCATATCTTCCATTGGAACAATTTGAGCATATCCACCGCCAGCAGCACCACCCTTCATGCCAAAATTGGGGCCAAGGGACGCCTCGCGAATACAAACCATAGCGTTCTTGCCGATGCGGTTTAGGCCGTCGCCCAAGCCGACTGTTGTGGTCGTCTTGCCTTCGCCCGCAGGTGTCGGATTGATTGCCGTTACCAGAATCAATTTACCATCAGTTCTATCCTGAACTGAATTGATGAATGTCTGGCTAACTTTCGCTTTGTCATGCCCGTAGGGTAGTAAATCAGCAGAACCAATACCGATTTTTGCACCAATATCCTGAATTAAGGCTTTAGACGCGCCACGCGCAATCTCGATATCTGATTTATAACTCATCTTTTTCTCCAATTATAGCCTACAATGGGCCATAGTATACGATGGCATTTAGACCTATCCCATTCGTTTAGGCAGAGCGAATCCGACATTCCCCCTCGCGTGTGCGTCAGTTTAATTTTTGTAAATTGCCAATCGGAAACAATTGCTGCAACTTCGCTTAATAGTAAACAATTCCCCTAACACTCAAATTAAGTACAGGCGTATTTTTGGTGCGAATACTGATCGTGTGTAAGGCCGTTTTCCAATTAATTCGTCAAGCTTTTTAAAACCG
>JAPKEA010000219.1 GCA_028822275.1 Planktomarina sp.
CCAGTTACATTTAATTCATTCCCAGCTTGCAAAACCCCTGTGCTTGCATTGCTAATAGCCAGCGCTGCGGTTCCTGCGCTGATATTAAGATTGTTGTCAGCAAGCAGCGTGCCTGAGTTGGTCAATGCGCCGCTAATGGCAAGTGTCGTGTCCGCATTTGATTGGAATGTACCGCTGTTATTAAGACTGGCAAGTGTCATGTCCAGTTTGAGACCCAAAACCGTTCCCGCTTGCGTGTTAAACGTTGCGTTGGCGCCAGTTACATTTAATTCATTCCCAGCTTGCAAAACCCCTGTGCTTGCATTGCTAACAGCCAGTGCTGCGGTTGCTGCACTGATGTTCAGATTGTTGTCAGCGAGAATTTTGCCCGTGTTTGCCAGTGTAGTATTGATATTTAGCTGAAGATTTTCAGCTGATTGCAGCGTCCCATCATTGCTCAGCGTGCCAAGTGTAAGAGTTCCAGACTGCCCGTCTGTGCTTGAAGCAACAAAAATACCAGTGTTGTTCAGGGTATTAGCGGCCATTGTCGTGCCCGTTGTCCCCTGTATTTTTCCAGCGCTTGTGTTTGTCACCGTCGCAGCTTTGACCGCCAATGCGCCATCAGCAAGCACTACACCACTGTTGGTGATATTCTCGGTAGCGCCACCGCTTAAGTCGGCAATGTCTAAAGTGGTCTTAGCCTGCAAAGTACCACTGTTGCTCAACGTACCGTTAACGCGTGCCGTGACACTGCCTGTATCAGAGGTGATAGTCCCGGCATTAGTCAGACCGTTGCTAGCATTTAAAACAACATTACCGGCACTGGACTGTAGCCCCTGCGAAGCTCCCGCTGCAGTGGTGATGGCACCCGCTGTCGCGGTCAACGTTAAATGACTCGACGAGCTTATAGCCGCGTTTGCCAAGGAAAGGTTGTTGGCAGCACTAAAACTTAGTGTGGTTGCTGCATAAATTGTTGCGCTATTGGCGCCTATGGAGAGGCTATCAAAACTACCTAACAGCCCCCCCCCTGAGCCCCAAACACCACCATTGATATCCGCCAACCCAGAAAAATTGAGGCTGCTGCTGGCGCCCGCAAAGCGTTTTGCCGAAGCTATCGACACATCACTCAGTGTCGCACCATTGAGTTCCAGAGAGTTTTTCCCGTACAATTCTCCTTCGAAGAGTTTTATTTGGCCACTGCTGACTGACAATGATAAATCACGCAAAGACGAGATTTTAGCACCTGTACCGTTCATAAAAAAATCTTCTGAGCCCGTGTTCGATGCGGAGGTAATAGTCATATCTCGTGCAGCACTGATGGCGGATTTAATTTCAATTTTGCCAGCACTGCTCAGAGTAAAATCATCTACACTGGCCGCTGCTTCGCCAAGCATGCGAACACCTACGCCCGCTTCAGTTGCAATAATACGAATACGTCCTGAATACATCCCACCAAGGGCTGTAGAATCGATTGCGTAAGAGGGCGCCGCACCATTACCGATAAGCGTGGCTGAGGTATTACGGCTATTATAGTTCCAACTGTTATTACCAGTGGTAATGCCAAGGCTGCCGGTTGGACTTGTGCTGATACTACCTGCAGCTTTGACCGAGCGAGTAACAATATCGAGTATTTGTTGTGCACTGGCATCAATGCCCCCAGAACCGATCAAAACATCCCCACTATTGACCTCAAAACCAGTGAGACTGCCATCCGCACCAGTTTCTGCGGTTCCAGTTGTCAAAGTAGCACGATCGGTATTTATAAATCCGCAACCGTTACACGTTATACCATAAGGGTTTGCCACTATGACGTCAGCTTTACCTCCCACCACCTCAGTATAACCTGCTAATAAACTACGATTAGCTGAAACTACTTCATTAAGGATTACCGTGGCTTCATTTACTAAATTCAGATTTGATGGGATCTGCCCCGCTAGCGCAGACTGCCGCGCAACCAAGTCTGGGCTATCGGCGCCGTTGTTGAGTACCAAGCCGTTGGCCTCTACATTATAGCGGCTATAGAGGTTATGTGAGAGGCCTCTCTCGTTCGCGGTCTCAATATTTACCACAGGGACGCCATTGGGCGATACATACGCATTGGTATTGCCACTGGCAGGGACGACTGTCGTGGCAACAGTTTCTGCTACGGCCGGTCCTACACCTAATATTATTATAGAAACGAGCGCACTGAATATTGAAGGATTCTTTATTTGAACTTTTGGGTTAACAACTCCCAAGAATAAACCTGAAAAGCCAGATACTGCTCTTGAAATAATACTGAATAAATAATTCATAATAAATTCCTAGAACTTGTACGAGACAAGCGCCCAAGTTTGAGAACCTTCTTTTAACATGTTGGACGGAAGGGTCAACGCTCGAGAATTAAAGAGATCTAAAGAAAAGTTGCCCCAACTACTTGAAATACCTAAAGTGACTCCACTTAATCGGCCTTGCGGAACACCCGGAATAATGTTGCGGACCTCACCAGTATCATAGCCTAAATATAGACGCGACGCAATTTTCTGTTCACCAATTTTCCATGTTGGGGTGACGGAAAACTCATTGCGAAGGTAATAGCCATTATCGCCCGAAAGCGTGTTTTTGACAAAGCCTCTCACTGAACTAATGCCACCAATAGAAATTTGCTCTGAGCCGTACAGCGCGACTTCTGAAGACTGTGAGGTCATCCGACTGTTAAAGCTCGCATCCATCCCACGCAAGCTAAACGGTCGCGAGAAGTTAAAACCAAATTTGAGTTTTTGAAACTGTGCGCGTGGCGCTGAAACGGGAAGATTAAGGGGATCATTCATAGCGCCTAGGTTTTTCAGCCCATTGGCTATGCCAAGGTCCAGTGTGAGACTACCGCCGGCAAAGCCGGTGGTCAGGCTACTCTCCAAATCAAGCACTGTCAGACTACGGCTACTCACACTAAGGTATTGGCCATCCAAGTAATTGTTTGCCTTTTTTGCTGTTATTGAGCCTGCCAGTGTTACACGCGTAGATTGGTTTCGGTAAATTACGTTATCTATCCGCCCGTTAACAGATTGGTTGTTTCCACTTGTTGTGAGAACACGGCGACTGGCCACTGTGAGTGGGCTAAAGTAGTGAGACTTGCTAACCCCTAATGACAATGTCTTGCGACCGAAGGGTACACTGAAATTCAGACTGTCGCTTACCGAAAACTTTGTCCCCCAGCTACCTGGAGTTGTCTCTTTGTGCGTAATTGAGACCATGTCGTTGAAGCCCAACAGGTTGTCAGCGGTGGCTTGAATGGCAGTTTGAACCTTACCAGTGGATTTTGAGCCCTGGTTGTCGGTAGAAACATTAAAGTGAAAGCGTGAACTTGGTTGGTTGTGAACCACGATAATGCTCTGCCCTGCCTCAGCGCCAGGCTGAATATCAAGCTGCGCGTTGTTGGAGGCAAGACGGTTGAGTTGATCAATACCTTGCTCGAGGTCGCGCATGTTAAGCACATTACCTTCAATTCCAGTGAATGCATTGCCGATAGAGACGCTGCCCGCGTTATTATCGTCGATGGAAACTTTCTCCACAACACCTTCAATGACTAAGATTTCCAAGTCGCCTTTACTCAAATCCTGCGGGGGCAAATAGGCGCGCGTGGTGACAAATCCTTGGTCGATATAATAATTGGTAATTTCACCCAGAATTCGTTCGATATCACCGATAACTCGTTCGGTATCACCAGATTCAAGACATAAACCTGTGAAATTTTTGGAGATACTTTCTCGGACTAAAGCAGACAGTCTGGGGGCGCCCGTAATGATGACTTTACTGTTTTTGCGGCAAGGTGCACTGATGGTAGGCAAGTCAATCTTGGACCTAAGCGGCTTTGTATCCATGCCTTCAACACGCTCAAATGCGCGACGCTTTTCTGCTTGGTCAAGTAAAAGTGGTTCCAAACTGTTGCGTTGAATGATCTCTGCTTGCCTCTGAGCAGCATCAATTTCAGGTTGAGTTAGAGTAAACGCAGTGTGCGGCACCAATATAATCGTAATTGCCAAACAAAAACAACCATTCTTAATCACACACCAGCAGGCAGCACCAAAGGTGCTTATGCCATTACAACACTTATTTATAAAAATAAAAATATCATTTCTAAGACTTATAACAGACATTTTTTTCCTTAGATGATAACATTTATTAAGTAATATCTGATTATTAACACAAAGATATCAACCACAACAACCATTATCATAATAACCAAAAATGCTGGGATCGTGATCGCTAACGTTTCGAGTGATTAGAGTCAATAAATATGTCGCAAACAACGTAATGGTGATTAAGAATGGCCGCGTCCCAGACCCGGTTCGTAGTTTGTTTTTGCATAAGTACAAAACATACTAGACCGAAAATTCGGTGCTTGAGGTAAATCCTGTGAAAACCCTTAGAAGTTACTGCACTGGTGCTGCCTGCTTGACGTCGGAGCAAGTGTGGGCGCCGTCTCAATTTTTACTTAGTTTGAAATATGTCCAAAAACTACCTTTGGGTAAGGGACCTTTGTCGCCACCGTCTTCTTGGATCTGTTCTTAGGCGTGCGCTAGAATGCGAACTTACCAAGATAGGCAGAATAGTCTGTGCGCTAGGGGGTGGGCCTTGATATACGAAAGATGCTCTTCTATCTGCTGCGCTATGTCTTGCAGTTTACCAAAAAAACGCTCCTTCAATAACAAAAGACAAGGCAAGCCAGTAAAGAGAGAATTCCTATCCGCCAGCACTACCATTCAAACATCTAAGCATGTTTAGTCCCGTGGCCATTGCATTGTTCAGGCCAATACCACAGGTTGATGCTACACGAGTTACCGCGATGGATGGTGACTATGGGCCGTGACCAACAGCTGCCGCCAGAGCTGTTTTAAGCAGCCACGCCTAATTCTCGGATGGCAAATGCATTTGAATCTATGATTTTTTTGACCGGATAGGGTTATCTATCTGCTGCATACAGCAAAGCAGAATTTGGAAAAAATTGGACCAACTGTCATCTGCATTGTATATAATCCATTGACGCCCTTACTTACAATTGATG
>JAPKEA010000220.1 GCA_028822275.1 Planktomarina sp.
AGTAGAACAACCCAGCCCAAGAACCGTACGATTGGCGTATCCGAAGTAAGCGCTGACTTGATTGATTTCTAGAATTTCGCCATCAGAATATCCAGCAGTGCGCAATTGAATGACATGTTCTTCGCTCAATCCCGCAGGGTCTCGTGTTAAGATCCGTACATAATCCATCGCATTTTTTTGTGCTTTATCCAAGGGGGCACTTTCAGGATTGCGATTTTCTATTGCCACGCGGATCGCGTCAGAGCGAGCGTCATCACCCAGTAAACGCTTCATGCCAGCGAAGTGGTGTTCCACGCAATAACCGCATTCATTCAGTGAGCTCACCCAAACGCCGAGGACCTCTAGAAACCATTTAGGAATTGTATTCCCAGAGTGGTGCAGCACATATTTGTAAATTGCCATATGTCCCTCCATCGAATGGGGGCGGAGCGAGTGCATCATCATAATGTTGTCTACATTATTATCTGGGCCTTTAACCCGATCATAAAGTGCTTTTAGTTTTCCGGTGGCGTCTTCATAAGAAATAGTCTTGATCCAAGGCATAGTATTTCCTTTTAGTATCTGCTGCTTTAAAGGCCTAATTTACAATTCAGTTGGGTCCCAATCGTCCATATTGGTTTCAGACCACGGGAGGAGATCCGATTAAATTTGCAGGGCGATAGAAACATTGCAAGCAGATTGTAGTAATCACTGCATACTGGCGCAGATTTGTTCTTAATTTCAGTTATAAGATTTATAGTTCTACTTGCACTGGGACTTCAGAAAGTAAGAAATTTATCGTATTTACAAGGATATCTCTAAACGAATGGACTGTGGCTTCAGGAGGGGCGGATGCAAGTGTGGCAAGGTCTAACGCCCAACCGCATTCAATTGTCGATCAGAGTGTTGGGTCTTCCTTGATTTACCAAAAACCCGACCAAGCATAAAATGACTATAGTACCCCCAACAAGCATATTGTCAGTTGGTGCTTCGCCAAGCCCCCACCAAACCCACAACGGTCCCAAGACCGTTTCTAAAAGCATAATTAAACTGACAGTTGAGGACGGCACAAAGCGCGCGGCATAGGATAAAGTTACAAAGGAAACGGGAAGAATGATCATTCCTGTAATGGCGATTGCTGCTAAATTCTCAAGCGGTGGTAAAAATGGGCCTTGAACAAAAAATGCTCCAAGTCCTGCAGCGAGAAATGCACCAACTCCGATTGCGAGTACGAAGGGAACAGATCCATCTTTTCTTATTATCGTGAAATTCAGGGCGAGAGAACAGGCGACGCCTAGTCCCAAGCCTGCTCCCAGGAGGGTCGCACCGTCCAATTTAGGTGCTGTGCTATCTGTTCCCAGAACAGATATTGATAAACCTAACAAAACAAGGATCGCTACTATGATGCTGAATTTTGACAAAGCTTCCCCTAGAATAATCCTCGACAGGACCACAGCAAAAATAGGCGCAGTTGCAACGGCCATCAAAACTACAGCGACGGGGGCCATTGCTATAGCGAGGCTGAAGAAGCCTGCATTTAACGCTTGACTCAGGACTATAATGGCAAATCTGGATGTCCAGATTGTGGGCATTTTGCGTTCAGCACGTAGGGTAAACCATGCCCAAATAAGAATGTAGGCAATTCCACTTAGACCACCTCGCCATACAAGCATTGTAACGCCGTCAAGCTCCGAAATACGCATAAGCAAAGTGTCAGGTGTCAGGAGAAGTGCTCCGAGTATTGCTAGAGCAATTCCAAAGTTACTGCCATTTTGAAAACTTTTCATCAGCGATCACTACAGTGAAGGTATTCCTGTAGATAGTTAATTTTTTGGAAGTGAATTCCACACCCCAATTTTACTTGTGATTTCTAGCTTTGGCTTTCACTAAATGAGGTATGACAGCCGAAATGAAATAGCGTAGGTGTAGGATCATTTTTCATGGAAGGCGCATTTGAGTTTCATAGGGTTTCGAGTAAGACGTGCTCGCGAATTAAGCCCTCATTTGCATGCCAAGTCCGAGGCCTTGTTGTACGCTAGGCTTTAGCATTCGAGTGCCTTTGAGCGGTCGTGACACTAACCACAAGGTCCGTAAATATGTGCATTACATTGCCTCTAAATTAGATTGTGTTGAAGCGAGCATTATACTGGAGTGTACTTCGAAAAGCACATCTTTTGGCATAGCTCCATAAGTAAACTCATGATTCTGCTGAAATGAACAGTTTGGTTAAATGTTATAGATATACAGCGGTTGGGAGAGCACGGTCTGGTTGTGGTAGTGCAATCCTAAGCTAAATACATAAAGTGCTTTCAGAATTGAAAACCTATCAAAAAATGGGTTTAAGATCATTTATTTTGTCTGGCCATCCACACCTTGATGGATGTAAACAATTTGGGACAAGTGTTTTAATACATATAAAAGCATGTTCTTTACGGGAGCGTCCTTTAAAGAACCACAATGACGCCACTTGGTGTAGGAGCCCGCTGATAATGGATCGTATTGACCTAAATCCAAATCTAAACTTTTCACAAATTGTTTATGGTATGTGGCGCCTGAGTGAGGATGTTGACACATCTGTTGAACATGTGCGCAACAAGATATCGGCATGCCTAGACCAGGGCATAACTACATTCGATCAAGCAGATATCTACGGCGGGTATGAAGCTGAGGCCGTTCTGGGCAGCGCTTTAAAAGGGTCAGGGCTCCGCGATAAGATAGAAATTGTAACCAAATGTGACATCGTTGCACCCGTGGGGCGTTACAGTGATGCGCGGATAAAGTATTATGATACGAGCTGCGAACATCTTTTTGCTTCGGTGGATCATTCATTACGACTTATGGGTATTGATCATATTGATCTTTTGCTTGTTCACAGACCAGACCCGCTCATGGATCACAATGAGACCGGGTCAGCTTTGGATGCGTTGATGCAATCTGGAAAGGTTCGGGGTGTCGGTGTATCGAACTTTAAGCCCCATGATTGGGAGTTACTTCAGTCAGGCATGAAAAATAAGTTGTGTACTAACCAGATCGAACTCTCTGTTTTGGCACATGAAAGTTTCACCAATGGTGATGTTGCCTTCCATCAGAGGCTCGCGACGCCACTTATGGCTTGGTCACCCTTGGCGGGTGGGGAATTGTTTTCTTCAGCTAATCGCGATTTACATTCTTTATTGAGCAAAATTGGTGCTGAACAAAATGTGGATGCTACCGCTTTGGCGATTGCTTGGTTGCTAGCGCATCCTTCGCAAATTTTACCAGTATTGGGCACAAACTCATTGGCTCGAATTAAGACAATGTCACAAGCATGTGAAGTGATTTTAGATCGCCAAACTTGGTTTGAAATTTATACATCTGCTCTTGGACAGGAGGTAGCTTAATGATAGACCAGCCAAAGGGCTCGAGCCATCTTGCGCCAAGCGCGGAAAACGGACCTGAATTGCGAAAAGCTTTTGGGCAATTCGCTACTGGTGTAACAATTGTCACGTGTAACGGGACAAATGGTCCAATGGGGATTACAGCAAACAGCTTTACAAGTGTTTCAATGGATCCACCTTTAATTTTATGGTCTGCCGCCAAATCTAGCCTCCGCCATGACAGCTTTACAGGGGCTGAATATTTTGCAATTCATGTTCTGAAGCAGGAACAGAAGTCGTTTTGCGAGATTTTTTCCAAAGATTCATATGACTTTGATGGAGTAGAGTTGTATCCGTGTCCGAAGAATGTGCCCCTAATTAAAAATGTTTTGGCTCGGTTTGAGTGCGCGACGTATGCTGTGCATGACGCTGGAGACCATACGTTGATACTGGGACGGCTTACGGCCGTTACGGTTTCAGAAGGAAAGCCTTTAATCTTCTCTCAAGGCAAATTCCAAGACGTTTAGATCACTACGAATTTGGTAAATATCGATTTTGAAAAGTTGAAGTTTAGGCCAAAGTACTCATTCGTGTGTGTCAACCGCAGTTAGCGTCAATAAATTAAATCATGAAATTTTGGGCGCCACTGCTCGTGAAATCAATGTACGGACATTTGGAATAATTTTTTCCAGCTGTGGCAAATCGTTTACACATAAAAATTTGACCTGGTGTTCACTGGCGCCCTTTAACAATGCATATGTGTCTCCAGATGAACTGGTTAGCCCAATCCCGCTCCAGATATGCGTGTGATCTTCCTCCAAGTTTAAGACAACGCATCCGTCATTGATGCAGGCATGATTGTGCAACCCTTGAGGTAGAAACTGACTTAAATCGCGAAATCGGTGGGTTATGTTATTCTTAAAAGCTTCTGGAAATTTTGAAAATAAATGCTCCATTTTAGAGCAAAGAAAAGGGTGTACTACATGTGCTGCTGCAAAAAGGTGTGTCTCCTTAAAGCACAACATTTTAGCTGCATTGATTTGCATGAAATGATTGAATAGTGATGGATCTTTATCGGCATTTGGGTCAGAGACTATGCTTGCATAGTTGGCCCACTTACCCCTTAAAACAGGTGCGTTTCCTTCGAAAACATCGGTTGGCTGTAATGGGGCTGTCAGAAAAACGTCGTCGTTAAAATATAAGAACCGTTCGCTTAACCCGCCAATGCGCCAAATCATGCTTTCAATTGCCAGTGAATTAAATGTTGGCAGAGCATCTTGGAAACTAGCAAAAATTTCATGGTGGTAAGCAATCAATATTTTGCGCCTTAGGGAATCTGGTAAAGATGACAGATCCGGAACTTCTTCATCTACTACAATCCAAATAGTGCGAACCCAAGGAGCATGATTTGCAATTGATTTAAGGCAATATATGATTTCATCATTGCATTCCCATCTATGCGGGTTGATTGCATTTTCGTGCAATGCGGTTCGCTCTTTGGACATATGATGAAGGCGCCGCTGGCGGTGTCGTTCTGAATTTCCATCAACCCAAGTAATGACAGCATCGATTGGATTCATTGCAAGATTATTTTTTTTGTCCATTGGATCCGCGCTCAGCACTATTTCTAACTGTATTAACTTGCTATCGATTGATTTTAAAGTGGTTGATGAGTGGTTATAA
>JAPKEA010000221.1 GCA_028822275.1 Planktomarina sp.
TTGATATGTCTCCTTCTGGGGGCACAAATCTACCTATTCTCTCAGCAAGAGCATCAGCAATAGGACGATTATTTACTGAACGAAGATATACTGAAAACTGTTTCATCATAAATCCTTCGTCCAAAAGGAGCTTTCGGAAGCCAGTTGCCTTTTGCCGTTCAGATTTGGATCCTACAGGCAAGTCGAAGAAAACTAGAACCCACATTATTTGATAAGCAGATAGCATTTATACAAATACGATCTCCTTAGGGAATTCCAATTTACCTTTTCCGTCTTCAAAGATTTTGCATAAACTCGTCACCAAGATAGCTAAAACGCGGTTAAGGTCTGTCCTGCCTTCTTCAGTCACAATTTGGTGGCTCAAAACTCCAGCTAACTCCTGTCGAGCAGAAGTACTAATATCGCCACTCCAATTAGCAGCGTTTTCTTTTACTAATCGATCGACTAGTGGCCGAAATGGTTCAACGAGATCATCTACCAAACAAAAGCTATTTCTAGCATTTTTATGACCCACACCAAGAGATGGAATTAGGCCAGCGGCTACAACAGATCGAGCCATCGCGGATCGCAGAATTGTGTATCCGTAATTCAAGTGCGCGTTTATCCCACACTGATTTCTATCCCGTCTAAAGTCTTTTGAAAACAAGATGGGCCAATAAAAACGAGCTGCTCGGGCTTCTACATTCGTAGTGTCACCGGCCAGAACTATGGCCTTCATTTTCTTCATCGCGATAGCTTCGGTAGGATTGTGAGCAACTAAGCTATTAGCTTGTTCATGTATTTTCTTACAAATTATTTCTCTCCAAAGCCTTTTTTGTAAAGGCTGTGAAATCTTAGCTTGGGCATATGTTCGTCGCGATTGCTGATGATTTGCGGAGACGGGTGTCAGGATTGAAACTGGCTCATGCCTATGGTCACAGATTACGAGTGGAATATTTTTTTCTGAAATTTTAAGTAGCAAGTCATGTGAATAAACCGCGTGTTTAGTATGGGCTAAAATACATAAAACATCACCAAGAAATACCTTGCCAACCTCCTGTTTAGCCTTCTCGATTACGAGCCAATTCCGGTCGCAGTGGAGATAGTAACCATCTTGGGTAATATCAATTATCTGATATGCCATATCTAAACCATTTCGCTTAACTCAATCTGGGATATTTAAAAATAATCTTTCCAATCTCATTAGTGACGACGCGTTGGGCTCCATGCGTTCGGTAAAAATTCAATCGTCTATTCCATTGCTGCCTAATGCCGTTTGGGTCTGTCTTCGTTGTTCCACGTGCATCAAAAATTGGTACTACGCCCATTATGTTTTCTGAAAACTCCGCTACACCAACTAGAACACGCCGGCTGGTCTCTTCAGGGTGATCCATTTCAATCAGGTCATCTTTGTGAACTGACCAAAGTAGAGAATTTTCTTTTTCACTGGCTTTGGGTATGAATGGATTTTTTGCCGCTGCAATTCTGTTAGCATTCAGCATCGAGATGCATTCCCAGCACAATTTCCCTGTTGCATCTACATAAAAATCTGTCCTGAAATTTCTTCCACTTATGAAACCACCGGTTGGCTGGTTGGAAGGAAAACTACTCTGAATATTAACCAAGCTATTCATTTCGAATAATGTAAACTTAGATTGACCACTCTGCTCTTGGTGCATTTCTAGAGCTCTTTTGAAAATGGCTTGTTCTGAGGGCGCTTTGACCTCCCTTTTCTGAGCTTCTTTTTGTTCTTCAATTATTGCGAGTTCGGCGTCTTTAGCCAAAACAGTCATTGTTTTAGTTATTCCTTCTAAGTCCAATCTCGCTTTGTCCACCTCAGCTATTCCGGTCCTAATCGTATTTTGTATTTTTTTCTTTTTAAGTTCACTAAGCTTGCTGTAAGTCTTAAGCTCATCTCGCTTGCGGCATAGATATTTACCTTCCTTGTTCGGTTCGGGGTCAACTATTCCCAGCAAGCGATCTTGATGCAATTGACCTTTGAGAGAATGATTGGGCTTTCGAGATATTCTTACATTTTCGAAGGTTGCTTGTTTTACGGCATTAAAAAATTCTTTGGACGATCCGAAGGGAGGCTCAATGCTTTCCACAAACTGCTCAAGCCCTTTGCTTTCACATCTTGCGGCTTCAGTTTGAATTTTCTGAATGGTAGAACGTGATGCAGTAGCTGTAACGAGGGCATCTATGAAATGATGACGGTGATCCCCTCGGTATTTTTTGCCACTTTTCTTACTGCCAAGTATTCCTTGAAGGCCCCATTTACCCCGTAAAAGTGCAACCATATGACTACTGACCGTTATAACTTTAGTTTGATCTCCATACAGACAGCTTAGGTACTGTCGGGCCACTCTCGCAATATAAGCATTGTCGTTTCCGTATCTCGCAGCAAAGCTATCTGGATCATCTTCATATTCTTGCAATGCATCAGACTTGAAACGCTTTTGCTTACTTGTTGATAAGCGGTCAACTCGACGCATAATTTCGGCCCAGAGATCTTTATTGGATGCAAAAGCTTGGTATGGTGCTCGGTTAGATTTTTCAGCGTTGGCACCTTTGAAGCAAACGACTTTGTTACTCATGGCATCTGAAGGAATTTTTGATCGAGGTAGTATATGATCAACCTCGACGCTACCATTGAAGAGCTGTGTGCAGCTAATGTTGTTACCTGTGTAAATGCAAATGCAGTTTTGCTCTTTCCAAAGCCGGTATTTTTGAATGTTTAGCCGAGTCACAGCTCGTTTCAGGCCAATTAAAAATTCCGCTGCTTCATCGTTATATCTTTTATTGTCTTCTTGTAATTTTACGATTTCTTGGCGCTGTTCTGCACTTTTATTCAGATCTCTAGACAGCTCGATATGTATAGTTTTTGGAAGCCCATATTCATCTATTATGGCATTTATGGTTCTGCGGATCTGATTTAGCGCAAGATGAACGACAGGGTTTGGAATTCGACCATACTTTTGTTCGTTATCATCTGTAGCTGGAGGAGTATCAGTATCAAGCCGATATTTTGAGACCCACATTGGCGCTTGAGTATGTCCTAGCAAAATTTCTCCGTAATAAGGCAAGCGATCAAAAATTTCCCCATCTGGGGTCATTACATGGGAAATTTTTGCTATATCTTCAGCCTTCCGAGAGCTGATTATTTGTTTTTCAAGTACGGCAAGTACTTTTTCCGTGGCTGTTTGGCCCATCATTCCCCAGCCTGCTGGTAAGGGGACGTCAAGTATACTTTCAGCTTGTTTCTTATTGCATCCAATAATTTCCTGAGCAGCCTGTATGAAAGCTCCATCATCATGTTCCGTAGAAATGCAGTAAAGAAGGGAATCCTGGACTTTATCAGTGGCTTTATGCCACAAATCCCCTAATACATTTTCATTGCCTAAAGCCAAGTTAAATGGATACCCGGCCAACTTAGTTTTTGTATCCGATGCTTCTAAGTTTACTTTGTCTGACTTTTTTAGGCTTAGTTCTTCCTTGATTTTGGCGAAGGTTAGATCCTCCCCAGCAAACAATTTATCAAGAAGTTTTTGGCGTTGAGCAAAATCATATTTGATAGGCTCTCCAAATTTCGAGTAAAATTTTAAATTATTGGATTCTTCAAAAATCCTACGTCGTTGAAACAATCTTGAGCACTTTGCTAGGCGGTCCTCATCCGGAAAATATTGACACTTTCCAGGCGGTGGCGTTGTCACGGATCTTTGAAAAAAAAGTTCGGAATAAACTTGGCCTTTGAGGTTTTGTGTAAGTAATTTGGCGTAATGCTTTGATTGCTCTGCCCAAATGCACTCAAACTCTTCCTGAAGCATTCTGCGGCTCGGATAAAAGGCATACTCTCCTTTTAACGATCCCTGTTTTTGTGGGTTTATTCTTGTTGGTAAAGTAGGAATTTGTTTTTCTCTCCAACGGAGATACTGCCCGTACGTTTGAAAGCCTTTTTTTGTAAGTTCTGTTTCGAGCAAGCTCATCGCTTTTTTGGTTATAAGTTTTTCTTTGTCAGCAGCTATATCAACCTCAGAAAATGCTGCACTACCTCTATTGCGGGCTATGTGAAGGAGCGCGCGAGCTAAAAGTGGTAGCTCTACTTTTCCTCTCGAAGCCATAGCGCGAGCTTTAATAGGGGAATAATTAAGGACGGTTTGAGGTTCTTCTTTAGCCGGATATTTTATTTTGAATTGAGACGCTTCTTTTCTTAAGTATCCAATTCCATAACTTTTCAAAAGTTTAGACAGTCGGTCCAGTCGGCGGCCCCGTCTTTCGAGCCCGCGCCTGGCTCCACGTACTAGCCTGCGATCTCTGGCCCCTTCCGGGATGGGATAAGTACGTACAGCGCCACCAAGGATCGTAAAATTCTCTTCTGCTGTTATCAAGGCGACACCTAGCGATGCCACACCAACATCTATACCTAAAATATACGACAATTTTTTTCCATCCGTCTGGCCTAAGTAATAAATCGATACCAAATGTTTGTTGACATATTAGGCTGTGTCAATCACTCATATTGTATATCGCAGTTTTGTAGCAGATTCTGTTTGGTATGGAGTCATAGTCGTAATAAGTCATATGACGAAAAATTGGAGAGGGTTGGTTCGCTGACCTTCTCTTTTTTCTAAGAAAAACCCAGTCTATTCATAGTTAGTGTAGCTGTCGTAAAGCTATACCTATACCAAAAGCAGATCATTTGGGCTTATGCTCAGGGTGTCTAAAGAGACCGATGGGGGAGATGGGGTAGCTGTTTTATAGAACACACCAAAAACAGTTCGTGCTACATTATTATCACCACATGATAATTTACTCAATATTTTCAGTACCTTAATATTTTACTAAGTTGCCGATTATAGGTACCCCATCTCCCCCACGTACCCCATATGGGTGTGGAGCTATGGTGTATGATCGTATTACTCCCCCATTGTCTTGAACAAACTTAGCTTGGTCCCGCTTTGCAGCATCTTTGGAAGTGCCGCTGCTAAATGCTCGCACTTCACCATGGTCTTCATCTCGACTGCCACCTCA
>JAPKEA010000653.1 GCA_028822275.1 Planktomarina sp.
CTGCGCGTTCAGTGCCAAGTCGCTCTAGTTCTTTGTCCTGCGTGATGATCTGCGCATGCAACCCTAGCCAACGGCGCGCCAAGGCACGCGGCTGGTTTTATGCCTGCGCGGTTTGTGCACCTGATAGTGAATGACTTTGCTATATTTTGATAAGTCTCTCAATTGAGATTTGCCATCTAATTTTTACAATCTGGCACAGATCTTAATCCAGGAAGGGTCTCACCTACAAGCTTCAGGGTCAGAGTTAAATTAAATGTTGAAAAATCCTTCCCACCTTTGATCTAATGCACAGGTATGGTTAGATTCGATCGCGTTCCAGCCTGAGTTATTCCAGATCTTTTTTGTGCGGGAATCCCCTCAAAATGTCTATTTTTAAAAAATAAATGTTGTTCAAGGTCTATTCTTACACCAAGACGATTAGACTGGCGCAAAGAAATGGTTTGGCCATCCTCCGACACAGGAAAGTTGAAAGACAATTTATTTTCTTTTGGGATTGCTTGTCGGACTATCTCGAAAGTTTGATTATTAATTTTCAAGTAACCACTAAAATCTCTGTCGGCAACTACCTCATTGGGCAACTTACCGAACAGCCTTACCGGCCTCACTTCTATCTTATTCTCGAACTTGTTTAAGTTAATAGTTATTTGCTGTGATAACTCATATAATCCGAGGACTCCTGAGTGCTTTTCTGCAGATTTTAGAAGCTTATAAACGTTCTCTTCACTGCGATAATCTAAATTTTTTCGCAGTGATTCATAAGGTCCAACTAAATTTTTCACGGACGAACATGCGTTATCACGATCACCTAGCTGTTCCCAGGTGAAATCTTGTAAATTGGCGCCAAATATTTCTTGCTTTCTTGATGCTTTATTTTCAAGCTGATAATGTAAATGTTCAATTTGTTTTTCTTACTTGTTTGTATTTGCTCTCTGAGCATCGTCTCAAATTCGTCTCTTGAATACAGCTCTCAAGTTTGCTGACGACTGCATCCGATGCAATCCACGCAAGGACACCGCCGCCCACTGCACATACAGCGGCACCAGGATCCGCCGAGGCACACGAGGCACCTGATATACCGGCGGTAGATATTGTCGAAACCCATTTAGAACCCATCTTCAAAGCGAGTTTTGCACCAACTTTTTAGTAATTATTGCAACAAGTGCTTTGCCAATTGTACCACCCCCTGCGAAAACTAAAACTAAAACTGAAGCGCCCGCTTGCGTTGCTACAGCAGAAAATACCGCTTGGGTTAGTGGGCCTAAAACAATACTTCTGGCAGAGACCGCCTCAAAGCTCACGTTGACCTTGTTTGTAAATTGCTCCACACACGTTGCATTTACTGCTCTGCCGACTTGTTCTAGACGATCTTCTAAATCCTTCAGTAAACGACTTTGAATTTGTTCTAATGGATCACCTTTTATGGCGTATCCTAGTTCTACATACGATCCCCAGACTGTTTGTCGTCAGGATTTTTGGAACCATTAGCTATTTGAACGCCGAGAAT
>JAPKEA010000222.1 GCA_028822275.1 Planktomarina sp.
ATACGAATTTCCAAACTAAATTTGGATGTATTCATCGATGATCTGCCCGCTATCCTGAATGCCAATGAGTTTCCTCCATTAACTAGTAAAATACTTTTTGATCCTAAGCGAAAAACTAAAGAGGTTTCTAATTTTTTTATGGCTACGGACTGGTTAAAAATTGCAACATTTATTAAAAATAAAAAAGTGTAATTTGCTGGCATGCTGTCTTTAACGCATACGGATAAAGCTATCGAACGCTTTTTTGGTTCACAACCTAGTGGGCTAAAAGTTCTGAGTGGTGGGCGAAATAACCGAGTGCTCCAGGCCAGTCACCCAAGGTTAGGTAATGTTGTTATTAAGGACTATTTTCGAGAAATTCCTGACAGTCTGGAAAGATTAAGGAGGGAATGGAATTATTTGTCTCACCTCAAAAAATTACAAATTCCTGATGTCCCTTTGCCACTTTTCAAGGATACCAAAAATGGATTTTCTGTTTTCAGCTATGTAAAAGGCAGGAAACTTCTTTGCAGCGAAATTACTGACGCCTATATTGTTTGTGCGGCGCAGCATATTGTAAAGTTGAGCCAAATGAGTAACGGCCGCATTGATATGGCAAAAGGGACGCATTCCACCCTGGCAGGCCATATTGGAGAAGTGCGACTGCGAATGAACCGGCTCCGTGAAGTTTCTGAACGTGGTTTTAGAGATATTGCACTGAGAGAGTTTTTAACAAATTATTTAGAGCCATTATGGGAAGCAAAGCTTGCCAAAGTGGGTAAAAAAGATGAAGTAAAATTTGAAACTATCAAGTGGAATCTTTCCCCATCAGACTTTGGCTTTCACAATATACTTTTAGATAAGAAAAACCTTTCCTTTATAGATTTTGAGTATGCTGGAATTGATGATCTCGCAAAACTTACAACTGATTTTATGTTGGCTCCATCGGTGCCAATAACCATAGATCATTCGTATATATTTCGTGAATATCTTATGAGCCATGCAGATTTAGATTGTAACTTTTCCGAACGAGTTGATATTTTATATCCAATCGCTCAGGTGAAATGGATATGCATTATATTGAATGATTTTATTGATTTAGAGAGTGATCGAAAACGCTTTGCAGATCACACTAAAAATTCAGACCGACTTGAAAAGCAACTTGCTCTAGCGCGCTTGCGCCTCAGTCAAGTGATCTAAGGAGTATCCGTAGTATGAACGAAGTAAAGCTTGTAACGAAATTGCATACATCAACAAAAAGGGACTATCTCGCACGAGTAACAGATGTTGATAAAGCTTGGGCAGCGGAAAAAGCGACAAAATGGGGTTATGATTATTGGGATGGCAGTCGCTCCACTGGTTACGGTGGTTATAAATACGACGGACGGTGGAGTGCTGTGGCAGATGCTCTTATTTCGTTTTATAAACTAAAAGACGGCGCAAGAATTTTAGATGTTGGTAGCGGCAAGGGTTTTTTACTTCATGATCTTAAAGAAGCTAATCCAAGTTTTGAACTAATGGGAATTGACGTTTCAGAGTATGGGATTGAGCATTCGATGCCAAGTGTCAAAGACGATTGTGTTTTAGGCACTGCCGCCAAATTACCCTGGAGAGATGCCTATTTCGATTTGGTGATCTCAATAAACACTCTTCATAATTTGGGCGCCCATGAGTTGAATATGGCACTTTCTGAAATCCAGCGAGTATCAAAAGCCCACCGATATATTTGTGTGGAATCCTATAGAGATGAGCGAGAAAAAGTAAATTTAATGTATTGGCAACTAACATGCCGAGCCTTCCACATGCCTAGCGATTGGAAATTTATTTTTGACCAATCTGGTTATGAGGGTGACTATGAATTTATTTTTTTCGAATAGACAGAAATGCGTCGCAACTGAGATTGAATTACTTTCATAGAGCTCTCTAATTTGGCGCCATAAGTTCAATTATTTTTGAATGTGTCATCTCCTGATGAGCCTTTGAAAGTGAAGATGGTGAGCCTATATCGCGATGATAGCCTGTGATCTGATAACCGTAAATGCGACCCAAAAACTTTGGAATAATTTGAGTTGATATATCAACTCCATGACCCTCCATCGCTTCCATCTGGTCGAGTCCTTCAGAATCCAATATATAAATGGCAGCATTCGCAAGTTTTCCAGGAGGCTCTTCTATTTTTTCGTGCATTAAAATAACTCGGTTTTGCTGGTCAAGTTCTACAATACCGCAACATTGCGGGGTATTAGTATAAAACAAAGCCATAGTCATTACACAGTTTTTAGGACGGTTGATATGCTCTGCATAAAAGGCTCTTAAGTTAATGCTACTGAGATTGTCGGCGTGTACTACCAGGAGGGGTCCGCCACCCAACAGCTTGCGTGCTGCAATCACAGTCCCACCTGTACCCAGCAGAACTGGCTCATCAAATAAATCAATTTGCGCACGCCACGGACTAGTTTCAATAATTTTTTTTACCGGGTCTGGTAAATAATGTAGGTTAACCACCACGCGAGCTATGCCGGAATGGAATATCTTAGCAAGCCAAATTTCTAGGAGTGGAACACCGTGAATGGGTACGAGACACTTTGGAATAGTGTTGGTGATTGGGCGCAACCTCTTACCAAATCCTGCTGCGAGTAACAGAGCTCTCACAAGGCACCCATTTTAATAGAACGCACTACCTCCACCGCGGAAAGTGGAGTATTTCCTACCTTTGACACCTGACAAGCGGCAGCAATAGAACCTAACAAACTTGCTGACCAAATATTTGCACCAGTGGTTAAAGCGAGCGCTGCCATACAAAATAAACTGTCTCCGGCTCCTGCAACATCACGCGGCTTTGGGTTGAGGGCATTAATGCGATCGGTGGATAGCAAGTCAGACCCAGTACGGATCAAAACACCGTCAGCACCCAGGGTCATAATTAAATTACTGCAGTCAGCTTTCCTTAGTATTTGTTCACTTAACACTAATAAGTTTTCGGTACGTGTTCCTATAGAAAGTTGTGCTTCAAGCTCAGTTGGCGTCACGAGCATTAGCCCTTTGAAGCGGGCAATATTCCCTATTTGACTGGAGCTTTGACTATCGGCACCAACCGGCACGCCAGCATGATGCGCTTTTTTAATAATTTGGTTCACGGCGATATCTGGTAAACAACCATAATTAAAATCTGAAAATAAAATTAAGTCTGTTTCTGATAACCGTTGGCTAACTTCGGTAAGTATCTGATTTGATAATATCCTGCTTATACTATGCTGGCGCAGATGACTAACCCTGAGTAAGGTCTTACCAGACGCGCGGAAACGTTGTTTTAGAGTTGTTGGCCGGGTCTCATCACTCAGTAGGACAGGTGTAACGCCATAACTCTGGAGGCGTTCATTAGCTTCTTTTGCTACCTCATCAGCACCCGTGACAGACAAGAATGTAACCTGAGCACCAAGGCTTTGACCATGGGCGGCCACAATACCAGCACCTCCAACAAAACGGTTAGTTTGACGCGGTGATACCACTAATGTTGGATCTTCCTGACTCATGCCAAGTGGATCGCAGTCAATATAATCATCGACAATCAGGTCACCAATCACCAGGACCCGTAGACCCTGAAACCGTTGAATTATATCGACGAGCTTTGATGATGTTAACTTGTGACGTGCCATGTAAGCGTCTGGAAGGAAGGGGGTAAGCCTGGGATCTACCTCATCGTCCATTTCGGAGAACGATGAACGCAACATCTCACCGGAAGAAAAAACAAGTTTACCACCAATATCCTCCATAACAGGGGCTTCAGCATTAAATAAGTTTTCGTGCTCTCGTCCTTTTACCACAATTGCTGGCCGTAAATTGCGTAATGCATCTTCAATCTTTTCATCAATTGCGAAGGCTGCGTTTACGTAACGATTAGAAGATACTGCTTCAAGCCGATCAGATGCAGTTATTTCAACCCCTTGGGCATCATCAGGATTGACCCCAACAACAAGGTAGTTACCGAGTTCTTTTGCAAAACGTAGTAAACGCACGTGGCCGGGATGTAAGACGTTAAAATTACCTGATACAAAAACGATCCGGGCTTCTGAGTTTAATGAGTTTCGAATGCGTGCTGCCTCAGACATCTTTACTCAACCCAATGAAATTTCGATAGATATAGTCTCTTGCCAGATAATCTACCTCACTATTGACCTTGTCTAAGACATGGTTTTGTGCGTTCAAAAGTTGGCTTAGAGGAAGCTTTTTAGATTTCCAAAACGCAGTGAAGTGTAAGATAAGACTGTTCTCTTTATACATATCGCTCTCAAGGTTTATGAATGTAGGATAGCGGTGCGGTACGTAAATGTTCTAGCTGGTCACGGGCCCAAGAAATAGTTTGGGCAACTCCATTTTCGAGAGTTATCCTATCTGACCACGTAAGTGCGCGTAAACGTTCACTTAATAGTAGATAGGATTGGTCCTTACCTTGCCGGTCACCAATGAGTTCAACAGAGCTGTCAAAATCTACACCTAGTTCAGCTAAAACCATCTCAACCAAAGCTCGGATGGTGATCTGGCGGTCAGTTGAGATGTGGTAACAGGCACCATCAGCACCTGTTTTTGCTATGAGCTGCGTAGCCACTGAGACATCATCAATATTAATGAAAGAACGCTCCGATAGCCCACCACCATGAAGTTCCATCTTTTTACCTGTAAGGGCGGTCATAATAGTACGTGGAATAATACGGTAAAGTTGTTGCCCTGGGCCATAGACATTTGATGCCCTTGTCATCACCATTGGTAGGCCATAATTTTTGTGATATGCGAGTAGGGACATATCTCCTGCAGCGCGACTTACTGCATAAGGGGTTGAGGGGTTGAAGGCGGTGTCTTCATCTACCCATCCATCTGTCGACCCATAGACTTCAGGAGTGGTGACGTGCACATACCGTTCCAACTGATCGACATGACGTAATCGCTCAAAGAGCTTGGTCGTTGATACTGCATTAGTCATCATCCAGTCTTCGGGGTGTTCCCAACTTTGGCCAACCATACTTTGTG
>JAPKEA010000223.1 GCA_028822275.1 Planktomarina sp.
CCAATCTAAACAAGCCACCACTGCTTGGAGTAGCTGCCTCAACTTGTTCAGCCAGGCTCAAAGCAAAAGGTACAGTCATGCCCATGGCAACTGCGGACATCACGAATTGACGACGGCCTATTGAGCCATTTGTTAATTTTTCTTGCTGTTGTTTTAAAAACTTTTCTGACATTTTCACTCCCTTGCGGACTCTTTGGTCCATTTAATTTTAGACTTTAACAATTCTCATTTAACTAATGAAAACACCTAAGCATTTTTTAAGATAATGCTTTGTTTAATAATTGGGCCATGTATCAATACATGGTGTACCAGCGATCATACACAAACCCGCGTGAGAGTCCCCTGAAAATTTTTATATTTTTTTTTTAAGATAAACTTAACCTAACACATAAAAATTTGTTTAATAATAACTTACTTTTAGGCTCAGTGCCTGCCCAGAAATTTAAAGCCTTTTAACCTTAGCTAGTAGCATCGCAATTGGTGAGGCTAAATAAGTACACACTCTATGCTCTGCCCTCCTATAAATCGCTTGACGAATTTAGAAGTATACATAGCATAAAGGTATTGTTTAGAGCTATTGCATAGAAAATTGTATAATAGGTCAGTATGAATTTACGTCAGTTAGAAGCATTCAGAGCAACCATCCGCTGCGGTTCCATTACTGAAGCGGCCAAAATGTTGCATATCTCACAGCCCAGCGTCAGTAGGTTAATTGCAGATCTTCAACATTCTGCAGGGTTTCCACTTTTTGTGCGGGTTGGGCGGGGCTTGACCCCGACTGTAGAGGGGCGGCACTTCTATGAAGGCGTTGAAGGCATGTTCGTCGGAATTGATAGATTGCAGGACTTGGCAAAGTCCATTCGCACTTCATCAGGCGGTACAATCTCGATTGGGACAATCCAATCCATCGCCACTATCGAACTGCCAAAGGCTATCAATCAGCTCTATCAAAATAGTCCTGAAACCCAGTTTGTTGTTCAAACAAGAAACACCCCCGCTATTCTAGATGCCGTACAGATGCGCCAAATTGATTTGGGGATTGTCGGAAGGGAGCCAGATCACACTGGCGTAGAAACCCTATACGAAACCACAGCACCGTATGTGTGCCTGATGCCCGAAGGTCATCCAATGGCACAAGAGCATGGTCTTGTCGATCTGGAAGAAGTTGCGGAAACTGAGACTTTTGTAACATTTGGAGCGAGTTATCCAGATTCGATGATGTCGATCGACCCAGCCTTGTCAAACAAGTTGCGCGCGCGCTCACGTTTATCGGTTGCAAATATGCCTTTAGCAGGTGCCCTAGTACGAGAAGCATCTGTTTTGGCTATTTCTGACCCGTTTTCTGCAGAACAATCCGTCCTTATGGGGGGCGTTGTGTTTCGACCAATCAAACAAAACCTGACCTACTATATTGCAGTGGTTGCTTCAGGTCGCGAAGCGTTGTCACGAGAGGCATTACATTTTGTCGATCTATTTGCGGATCAGTTGGAAAAGCGGGTAAGTACAGTAAGAAGTTTGAGCAAAACAGCTACTTGATTAGATCTTAATTTTGCCAATAATCAAAAGCTCAATGGAATTTTTCGAACCCACTTTTAATGTATTCTTCCTGACCCAAAAAGGCAGTCTAGCTCAAAAACTTAATATAGGTCTGACGCATGAGTCAGACATCATTTTCGATTAGTTAGCTTGGTATTAATCTGTATACTAACTTTTTAAACTAATCATGAGACTAAATTTAGTTATGACGTACCGAGCAAGCAGAATTTATTCCACAGAAGACGCGCGGCTTATCGCTAGACGACGCCTACCTAAACTAATCTTCGATTTTGTCGATGGAGCTACGGGACGGGAAATTGGCGCGGAGCGAAATGTGTCTCAATTTGACCGTATCATGCTGCAGCCTCGGGTAATGGCCGATGTCACACAATATTCGCTAAAGACTGAACTTATGGGAAAATCCTATAAGTTGCCTTTTGGAATTGCTCCAATGGGTATGTGCAATTTGGTTCACCCCAAGGCAGATATAACATTGGCAAATGCGGCTAAGGCAATGAATTTTCCTGTGTGTTTATCCTCTGCTGCATCCACTTCTATTGAGAAGATGGCACAGGCTGCAGGCTCACAAGCATGGTTTCAACTCTATTTTGGCGCCTCTGCCGAGTCATCTTTAGCGATGGTTGAACGTGCCCAGATTGCCGGTTTTGATACCCTGATTTTGACGGTAGACGTACCGCAAGTTTCACGCAGAGTGCGAGATCTTCGCAATGGTTTCAAAGTCCCTTTCTCAATAACTCCAAGAGTGTTTTGGGACTTAGCAACACACCCAAGGTGGTCTCTGGGGACACTCTTAGCCGGGGCGCCTCGACCAATGAACTTTACGGACAGCACAGGCAGTAACACCTTCGATCGTGATGCAAGCCGGTCTGGTGCTGATTGGTCCTTTATGGAAGTCTTACGGGATAAATGGCAGGGCAATCTGGTTATCAAAGGCTTAACATCAGCGGAAGATGCCCGCCGAGTTCAGAGCTTGGGGGCTGATGCTATCTATGTGTCCAACCATGGAGCCCGTCAACTAGACAGTGTGCCACCCGCAATCCGGCTTTTACCTTTGATCCGCGATGCTGTTGGCCCAGATTTTCCACTATTGTTCGATAGTGGACTTCGTAACGGTGAAGATGTGATAAAAGCCTTAGCGCTTGGAGCTAATTTTGTAATGCTTGGGCGTCCTGCCCTTTTTGCCCTCGGCGCAGATGGGGCAGACGGACTGCATGCACTTCTAAAATGTTTTGAAACAGATATAACTGCCGTAATGGCTCAATTGGGTGTCTCGTCGATAAGCCAGCTTGGAGCGGATGCTATTTTTGATGACAATGCGCACAAAAATAAATCTGGGAACAAGAACAAAGGCAGTCTTACGGCTAGCCAGAAAAACCTGAAGTGAGAAAAATCAGATGACAGATACTAAGATGATCAGAGGTGGCGCCCTATTAGCTCGTGCTCTTAAAGAAAAAGGTGTTGAGCATGTTTTTACCCTGGCTGGTGGCTTCTGCAATCCGGCTCTTGAAGGGTTTATGGAGTGTCAAATGCCTGTCATCAATACCCCGCATGAACAGATAGCTGGGCACTTGGCGGATGGTCATGCCCGAATTACCCGCTCACCCACTGTCTGCCTTGTTGGGCCAGAAGGCTTCGCCAACGCAGTACCAGCTATGTTGGAAGCAGGGGGCGAACGCAGCCCAGTCATTTTCGTAACTGGTTCATCAACACTTAAGAGGCAAGGTGCTGGTGGTTTCAAAGAGATTGATGACGTCGCAATCGCTGCTCCCTTGGTCAAATATTCCGTACAGATCACAGATGGGGAGCGGATCAGTGAGTTTGTAAACCGTGCATGGGTTGCAGCTACAACCGGATACCCTGGGCCTGTTCATATCTCGCTGCCGGTAGACATTATGTTCTCATCGTTTGCCCCAGACGCAGGGCTCAGCGAGCGTCCATTTAACCGTATGGATCGCCCAGTTGCGCGAGCGTGGCCTGATCCTGCGTCCTTGGCTTTGGTTCTGGAGAAAGTGAGTTCTGCCGAGCGCCCCTTAATTATTGGTGGGCACGGTGTCTGGTGGTCAAAGTCAGAAGACAAGCTTGAAAAGGTTGGCAAGACATTGCGTCTGCCGATTTTTAACGTCCCTTACCATTCCAAGTTACTGGGTGAGGAATGCGAGGCGTATATGGGATTGGCTGATTTCCATCAATACCACCCGTCTAAATCCGCGATTCACGAGGCTGATCTGATATTAATGATCGGGGGACGTCTGGACAACCAAATGAACTTTGGCAACCCCCCATTTTTTACTAACGAGCAAACGCTAATCTGCATCAATGGGAGCCATGAGGAACTTGAATACAATCAAGCCGCCGATGAGGTCTTGCTATCTGATCCAGGGGCCTTTCTTGAGGCACTCAGCAACCTGGACAAAACATGGCCCGCTTGGTTCGATTTACAAAAAGATCGTCGGGCCGCTTGGGTCGATGAGTGGTATGCGCACATAGAAGCCGAGTCTCTTAAGCCAGGCAAGATGCACCCACTTCAACTTTCGCTGGATGTGCAAGAACAGATGGGCGACGGTGATTGGCTAATTTTTGATGGTGGAAACACCCATTTCTGGTCAGAGATTGCTGTAAACATGGCTGGAGCACGTGGCCAGAAATTGGGCGGAATTATGCATCCTGGCAATTACTCCTTGCTGGGCGTTGGCGTTTCGTTTGGCGTTTCAGCCAAATCCCTGCATCCGGACCACAATGTCGTGGTTATCTCAGGGGATGGTGCATTTCTTTCAGGTGGCCTATCAATCGAGTCTGCTTTTCAGGACAATCTTCCCATTACCATCGTAATTGACAACAACGGTGGGCTGGACTGTATAAGTCAACAACAGGAACGCCTGTTTGCTAATGGCAAGCACTTCGCTACCGATTTCCGCGATATCCCCTTTCATACGATGTGTGAGGGCATGGGCGGATACGGTGAGCTCGTCGAAACCCGGGATCAACTGGCCCCAGCCTTACAACGGGCGATGGCCAGCGGGACGGTCGCAATCGTCAACGTAAAATGCCGTGGCGTGATCAGTCCAATTGTCGCGGCAACATCAGACAAACGAGACAAGGCTTCTATTGAATAATGGCGATAATTTCTTCACATACTCTGAACGGGAGCGACGGCACCCATGCGGGCGGTATTCCCGTGAAATTGACTAATCTCAAAACGGGGAAAGTATGTTTTAGAGCACATATGGATGAAGGGGGCCGGCTGTCTCAATCAATTGAGCCTCTAAGTATTGATCCAGAAACAGTCTATGAACTGCTGTTTAATACGGGCCCCTATTGGGTCAAACGAGAAATGCCAGCTACTATCACTCAAGTTGCACTGCGCTTTTCAATGTTGGACCCAAACGGCACGTACCACATGCCCATAATTCTAAACCCAAATTCATATTCAATGTGGAGCTCAGCAT
>JAPKEA010000013.1 GCA_028822275.1 Planktomarina sp.
GTAATGAGTAAGGGAGAAATTAATAATGAGAAAACTCGATTAATGATAAAAATTTTATAGTCAACTTTTGCGGATCTTGAGAAAAAAATTCTTCGGTTAAAAACTTTTGAATTTGCGTCTTTTAAAGACATATTTCTGATAAAAAGTAACCATAAATAAGCAATACATACTGATAAAAGGACATAACCCATGAATATCCTTTTTTTCGGATCGACGAAGTCAGATACAAGGCTATTAAAAACGTCCTGATAATCCATAATTTAACCTTTTAAAGCGTAAGGGTGGTTTACATTGTAAACCACCCTGTCTTGTCTAGTCAGTCTCTGCGTTACTTTCGGCACTCAGCTTTTCAGCAAGTGCTCCAAGATCTGCTAACTGATCATTTACACGCGAGGATACCGAGAATTTATCAACCATCATCTGCTGGACCTTGAGTAGGTTAAGTTGGTAATCATTCCAAGTCATGCGGTTTTTTCGCTCGAAACCTCCGTCAGACGTAAGGCCTGTAACATAAGAGTTATCTAAAGTTACTGGACCAAATAGTATTAACTCATTCATTTTTGCGGCCACTTCTCCTAGATTATTCCGGCCACTTTGTAGCGCCATAGAAAAACCTTTGAGTT
Source organism: Planktomarina sp. (assembly GCA_028822275.1). GTDB lineage: Bacteria > Pseudomonadota > Alphaproteobacteria > Rhodobacterales > Rhodobacteraceae > Planktomarina. The sequence goes on from JAPKEA010000013.1 coordinate 624, forward strand.
CACCCCAATGCTTGACATAGGCTCTGTAGATTTTATCTTTATCAACACCTTCTTCAGACATTTTAACAATGTCTTTATAAACAGAACCAGCATATTTAAATGTGGCTTCCGCTAGGACAAGCTCCCAGTTTGATTCAATGATTGATGCATACTCTTTTAAAGATGAACGTTGTTCATTTGTTAAAATAGCACCATTTGCAGCTATGATTAGCATTCGCCCATCCATATAGGCCTGCATTATCGTATTTAGGTAACTGGTACTTTTGCTTCCCGAACGATCAAACGCAGCAGCATAGTAAGCAGGACCAAAAACCATTTCTGACTTTAAATCAACAACGCCATCACCGTTAAAGTCTGCAGCTGCAGTGTCTTTTCTTTTGGCAATGCCGTAAGCTTGATCTGCCGTTAGTGTAAGTGTGTGCGCTGCTGCACCAAAATATCCAAAACCCTCATCCCATACATGCTCTTTCCCGGTATAAGGCTTTCCTTCTTTGTAAGGTTTATCATTGGGCTTCGTATCCGCGCCGAGCTTTTCATCTAAATAATTGTCTACAGCCTGGTTATAAGCCATTGCACCCATTGTGAATTTAGAGATTAGCTGTGGCCAATCGTATCCATTCTCAGCATCAAACCCCTTTTTAGCTTGTGAGGCATGATCTATCATGTGGAATGCAACATCACGGCCCTTCATGGCGCCTGGCCATGCCAGCATTACGCCGTTATAGAATTTACCTTCAATATTTTTACCAGAGGAAACCTCATTTAAAGTTGTCTGCTTTATCAAGAAGGCTTCTTTAGATACTGGAGCCAAAATCTTTTTATTTTTATCTGAGCCAGAAAAATATGATAGCATTTCCATCTTTAAGCTTTTTGAGTTTTCGCCACCATCACCCTGACCCGCCAAGACTTTTAAGCTATCATGCAAAATGTGACGAGCGATCTGACCTGAGTAGGAGACTGAATTATCCGCATTACCCGTATAAGCCTGCAAAGTCACTGGAAATGGACCATATGTTTGAGTATGTCCGCCTGCTTGCGCAGACGATATTGGCATCACAATAGAGCCGATGATTGTTGAACATTTTAGAATATAATTGATCATATTGTACCTTTACTATTAATCTTATCAAAACACTCGGATTATTCCTTATTCTTTTAATCAGATATAAATGCAAGAGTGTCAAGTGAGTTTAATTATTATGATAATGCTCTAATTTTTATTTTTTATTTCACATTACATACAAGTAGATAGCGATAAAATTTTTAAAACTTATGAATTACATAGAACTTTAATAATAGTAAAAATTTTATAAAAAAATTATACTTGACAAAAATAGTAAGAATAATAGGTACTGTGATAAGTGTCCGTAAACTAAATAGCCATCGTGCAAGATAAGAAATCTCTAAAGTTGAACTTAAGTGGAAATATTTATGAGCAACCCAAGACGGAATAATATGTTAAACAATCTCAGCTGCAATAGAGTGGCGCAGGCCAATGAAGTTTCACTTGATTATTTGAATCTTAAACCAATTGAGCATTCAATTTTAACTGCTGCTCGATTTTATTTTTCTTCGTTTGCTCGGCCAGAAGAATCCGCATGGATGAACGTAGTTATGTTCAGTGACAGGTTTTTTCCAGGTGAAAACAGTTCCAAAATTGCCCAAGCCGTGCTGATTGTTGTGCATGAAATACGGATTTCTCGGCGGTCAACCTTACGGTTCCAAGATCCGGTTTGTATAAACTGTAAAAACAGAGCCACGACCGAAGAGCGTCACTTTATTTTGATGATAAAAGAAGTCTGGTTAAAACATACTGCTGCGGCGATCACGCACGCTATGCTGCTGTGCGAGGGAAATAATACCGAGTGCCTTCTACGTGCTATTAATAAGCTTGTAAATTTAGCAAACTTAGATGGCACGTGGGATGCTCAAAATAAATAGAAATTTTACGGCTAAATAAACTAAATAACGACAGACTTTACTACTGTAAAATTTATTAAAAGGGTCTGTATCTTAAAGAGCTAAAAAGTCCTACTACGGTTCGGAATTAGGATTAAGAAACTTATATATTTGATGAAGCATACTAATGTTTAAATTAACATTTTTTGCTGTTGTCTTTACAGTAATGTTTTTTTCAAAATGAAATTCCTTATTTGGCTCTAAAAAAAATTCTATAACCTCAACCTCGAAACAGATCCCGTAATGCCAATCCAACCGTTTGCAACAAGGGGCAGCCCTAAGACACGCTTTGGATTAGTAGGCGGTGGCATAACCACACCACTGAGAGGTTCAAAACCAAAGCGGCAATAATATGGCGCATCTCCGACGAGTAAAACACGATCCCAATCTTGGACTGGCGCTCCTTGTAGGCTCTCTCGGATCAATAAACCACCCAACCCCTCACCCTGCCGTGTAGGATGCACAGCGATTGGACCTAATAACAAGGCTGGTGCAGCACCAACCAAAACAGGCCAGTAACGGATCGCACCAGCCAGAATTCCATCTAGATCACGTGCAACAAGAGATAATAAAGTAATTGGGGTTACACCGTAGCGCAGTCTGTAGGAAGACAAAGCCTCTCTACTAGGCCCAAAGCAGAGATCGTACAGTGCCTCAACTTCCCACCAGTCTTCGCTTGTTTCACAACTTAAATGAAACACCGCCTCGCCCTTCTTTCGTTTTGCAACTGACGTAACACGCGTTTAATCTATGCGCAAACAGCCAGGAGATCAGATGTTTTATAGACCCGAAAACGGCCATGGATTGCCTCATAACCCCTTTAACGCAATCGTCACTCCACGACCCATTGGTTGGATTTCTTCACAGGATCAAAACGGCAATCGCAACCTAGCGCCATATTCTTTTTTTAATGCAGTCGCCTATATCCCACCACAGGTTATGTTTTCTTCAACAGGCCAGAAACCTGATCAAGACGGTACAAAAGATAGTGTTGCCAATATTCGTGAAACAGGGGTTTTCGTTGTAAATATAGTTGAATACGCAATGCGGGAAGCTATGAACCTGTCGTCCGCCACATTCGACAAAACAGACGATGAGTTTACTAAGGCAGGTATTGATGCAATCGCGTGTGAAACCATAGAAGGCTTTCGCGTCCATGGCGCTCCAGCGAGCCTAGAGTGTAAACTTACCCAAATCTTAAAGCTTCCAGGCGAAACAAATTTTGCTGTGTTTGGCGAGGTCACAGGCGTGCATATGCGCGATGACTGCATGGTAGACGGCCTGTTTGATGTACGCAAATTTCAACCTCTGTCTCGTTTAGGTTACCGCGATTACTCAGTTGTTGACAATATATTCTCTCTGGATCGCCCCGATGATTGATCCCAATTTCAATGGAAGTTTAATAATGAGAGAATAAGGTTTATCTTTTGCCTTTTTAATATTTATGTTTCAAATTTCTATTCTTGTTTTTAGGTGCTTGAGAGCACTAGATAGGCTTTAAGGCTTTTGTCATGTCTCTAAACGTAAATGCTTGGATTAGAATGCTATATCTTGGGCTTACGTTCGGTCTATCTTTAACAATTCTAAAAATTATTTTGCAGACAATGGAAGACCCAAAAATGAGAACACGCATCAGATTACTCTTACAGCCTAAATCTAGGCGCTCAACAATTGACGCCAGTCGGTGGTATTCTCTCCACGATAAAAGCTAACGAGGTTCAGTTTTTGGATCCATAATGTCCCCTTGCCTTTTGAAGGTATCCCACTATCTGCAATCGTTATGAGAATTACTAAACTTCAGTGACATCATGTACATGAAAGTGATAAGTCATGTGGACTATAATGATATTGATAATTGTACAGAAAACTATGGATAAGTATTGTCGCGAACACAATGATGCAAAAAGCTAGCATAGTTTGGTTCAAACGTGATCTACGGATCAATGACCATGCGCCGTTGTTGACTGCAACTTTTGAGAATGCACCCATCATACCTCTTTATATTGTTGAGCCTGAGTATTGGAAACAACCAGACGCCTCTCGTCGTCATTGGCATTTCATTCACGATTGCCTTTGCGACTTAAACAGCAGTCTGACTGACTTAGGCCAACACCTTATTATAAAGGTTGGTGATGCCTGCGAGGTCATAAAAAAACTTCATTTGGAACATCAAATAGGCGACTTGTATACGCATGAAGAAACAGGAAACCTATGGACATACCGGAGGGACACTGCAGTTAAAAATATATGCATAAATAACAGCATAGAGCTACACACATTCCCCACAAACGGAGTGGTGCGAAGGCTGCGCAGTCGGGACGGCTGGTCTAAAATTAGAAACACCCGCATGGCTGAAAAGATTCATCCCAAACCAAAAGCACTACGACCCGCCCCGCCCTGCATTTCAGATTCCTTACCAGATAAAAACGATCCTATGTTTGGCGATCCAGCTATCGGCAAAGTTCAAAAAGGCGGGCGCTCACAAGCTGTGGTGGACCTACGGAGCTTCCTAAACCACAGAGCCAGTAAATACCTTTTCCATATATCAGCACCAGGTTTATCTGAATTCCATTGCTCACGCCTGTCCGCCCACCTGGCATGGGGCACCCTATCTGTTCGTGAAGTTACGCAATCTGTAGTCAAACGCCGCTCGCAATTATCTCCTGATGAAAAGAAGCAATTTGGACGCAATCTGAAAGCTTTTGAATCTCGCTTGGCGTGGCGGTGTCACTTCGTTCAAAAAATAGAAGACCAACCTAAAATAGAAACGCATTGTATGCACCCAGCCTTTGAAGGGTTACGTGTTGGTGAGCAAAATCACTTACATTTCCAAGCCTGGACTAGTGGGCATACAGGTTATCCTTTTATAGACGCTTGCATGCGAAATCTTACAGCTGAGGGCTGGATCACTTTTCGCATGCGGGCGATGTTGGTGAGCTTTGCCAGTTATCAACTTTGGCTTGATTGGCGCATCACAGGTCATCATCTCGCCTGCCTGTTCACAGATTATGAGCCTGGAATTCATTATAGTCAGCTGCAAATGCAATCAGGTGTCACGGGCATCAATGCAATGCGCGTTTATAACCCAATAAAGCAATCCATGGAGCACGACCCAACGGGTAGCTTCATTCGCCAGTGGGTACCCGAACTACAGGGTGTCCCAGATGAATTTATTCACGAGCCGTGGAAATTCAAAAAGACACTAATTTGCGAGAGTGATTTTACTCTTGGGCGTGACTATCCAGCACCGATTGTTGATCAAACTTCTTCGGCCAGGCTTGCAAAACAGAAGATTTCTAAAATTCGGGTTGGCCAGGCCTTCCAGCGCGAGGCAAACGCCGTTTTCCTCAAATTAGGTAGTCGGAAATCAACTTCTAACAGCAGGCGAAAAACAAAGCCTAAAAATGGCACCCAGTTGTCCTTGTTTTAAAAAAACCAGGCCACGCAGAATTCGAAGACAGTCAAGGTCTTTTGACATCAGGTAATGGACTGCAACCCCCAACACCATAGCCCTGAAGTCCGAGGCACAGTGCACCTGATCCAGGGTCCCTGGCCCTGAGCCCAGCGTCTCAACTATACCGAATTAGCGCAGTAACTCCTGCCGTTGGGCCTCTGCCCGAGCAAAAACATCCAATCCCAACTCAGCCCAGGCAACACTTGGGCGCCCACTCTATATTCAGTGGCCAAAATCTATTGGGGCATAAAGTTTTTATTAAATAAAGTTTAATGACCTCCAGCTAAAATGCCAGTGCGCACACCATAGTCAACGGCAATTTCATAATCAGGATCATCGTCACTATCGATAATCAGATGGCCCGCTTTGCTGAGCAGATAATGGCAATCTTTACTAAGATGACGCAACTCAATACGTTTTCCACTGGCTTCGTATTTAGCAGCAACTGCTTCAATGGCTTGCAAAGCAGATTGATCCGCCACGCGGCTTTCTGCAAAATCAACAACTACTTTTTTGGGATCATCGGCTGGGGTGAACAATTCAGCGAAACCCTCCGATGAACCAAAGAATAGAGGTCCCTGTATTTTATAAACTTTTGTACCATCCTTTTGGATCGAGCAATTTGCATGAATGCGCGTAGCATTCTGCCAAGCATAGGCCAACGCAGATACAATCACGCCAACAACAACCGCAATGGCAAGGTCAGTCATCACTGTCACAACCGTCACAAGAACAATAACAAAAGCATCCATCAAAGGTACTTTTCGCATAATTTTGAAGCTGTTCCAGGCAAATGTACCTATAACGACCATGAACATAACCCCCACAAGGGCTGCTAATGGTATTTGTTCAATCCAAGATGATGCAACCACAATAAACAACAGCAGAAAAAAAGCAGCAGCAATACCAGCGAGTCGCGTACGCCCACCAGATTTTACGTTGATCATGGATTGTCCAATCATGGCGCAACCACCCATACCGCCAAAAAAACCTGTGATGGTGTTTGCAATACCTTGGGCAATACTTTCTTGGCTCGCACCCCCACGTTTATTGGTCATGTCACCTACAAGGTTGAGCGTAAGCAGGCTCTCAATCAAACCAATAGCCGCAAGAATACCTGCGTAAGGCGCTATGATATAGAATGTTTCGAGTTTGAACGGTGCCATGGCCGTTCCATATAGGCCAGTACCGGTTCCAAACGGGTTATGAAAGCTCGGCAACCCGCCTTTTATACTTTCCAAATCACCAACGCGTGGGACATCAATTCCAAATGCAATCACTAAAATAGCAACTATACCTATCCCAGCCAATGGTGCAGGAATTATTTTTGTGGCTTTGGGCATCAGCCAAACAATTGCCATAGTTAACGCGACAAGCGCCAGCATTGTCATCATTGGAATACCTGAAAGCCATTCACCACCAGACATCCCGTGGCCTGTATTAACAACAGTTCCAGGGACCTTAAATTGGCTCATCTGAGCCAGGAATATAACAATTGCTAAACCGTTTACAAAGCCCAGCATAACTGGATGAGGCACAAGACGAATAAATTTGGCCCAACGCATCATGCCAACAAAAATCTGAATTAGCCCCATAAGAACTACAGTTGCAAAAAGATATTCAACCCCATGTCGCGCAACCAAAGCAACCATAACCACTGCTAAAGCACCTGTAGCGCCCGAAATCATACCAGGTCGGCCACCAATCAATGCCGTCACCAGTCCCACTATAAAAGCCGCATAGAGACCTACAAGCGGATGAACACCTGCCACAAAGGCAAAAGCCACTGCCTCGGGAACCAAAGCCAAAGCTACTGTAAGTCCTGCAAGCAATTCAATTCGAATACGACCCACATTCATAACCTCACCGGCACTTATATCGAAGATGGCAAAAGATCGGCGGACTGCTGAGGCGGCCAATGAAAAACGGGACATTTTATGAACCTTTATCGTAGAATTAATTCGCGTGTCAGTCGCCTGATATCACAAATTTCGCTGAGGTCACGGCTTTCTTACAGCGGATGTCACTTGCGAGGGTAGTAGGAGCGACTTAGCCATGCGATACTCCCAGTAAATGCTCCAAACTCAGAGGGATACAAGGTATGAAAGAAACGGTTATTGGCGTTATTGGGGGATCTGGTATTTACGAGATTGAAGACCTGAAAAACTCAATTTGGCAGCAAGTTGACACCCCGTGGGGAACACCATCGGATGAGATCTTAACAGGAAGCTTATACAATATAAAAATGGCATTTATTCCACGTCATGGACGTGCACATGTCCACTCACCCAGCACGGTTCCGTACCGAGCGAATATAGATGCTCTCAAGCGTCTCGGCGTGACCGATATAATCAGCATCAGTGCCTGTGGCTCTTTTCGTCAACATCTTGAACCAGGCCATTTCGTAATTGTTGATCAATTTATTGATCGCACCGTCGCCCGTGAAAGCTCTTTTTTTGGAAGCGGGTGTGTAGCTCATGTAAGTGTGGCGCAACCTACCTGCCCTCGACTCTCAAAAATCTGCTTAGATTCTGCTAACGCACAGGGTATCACTGTCCACAGCCGAGGGACATATCTCGCCATGGAAGGTCCACAGTTTTCAACACTGGCCGAAAGCCGCTTGTACCGCGACGTTTGGGGATGCGATGTCATCGGCATGACCAATATGCCTGAAGCAAAATTAGCTCGAGAAGCAGAAATTTGCTATGCTTCAGTTGCGATGATTACAGATTTTGACAGCTGGCACCCAGACTATGGTGAAGTAGATGTCACAGAAATTATCAAAACTCTTAAAGTGAATTCTGCCCATGCCAAAGGTATGATAGCGCGAATATCAGAAGCGATGCCTGCAAAAAGAGATAATTGTGGGCATGCTTGCGATACCGCTTTAGAACATGCTTTGATGACAGCGCCAGAGGCAAGGGATCCAACTTTAGTATCCAAGCTCGATGCGGTAGCTGGAAGGGTCCTTTAGAAAACAACGACAGAGCATTGAGAAGTACTATTCCTCGGACTAAAGAGGTAAAAAAATGCATTAGGGTCTAAAATGAAATCTGTCCAAGAGTATATCCGCACAATTCCTGATTTCCCGCACCCCGGGATAATGTTTCGCGATGTTACGACCCTGTTTGCTGATCCTCGTGGCTTGAGATTGGCAATTGATCAAATGTTGCATCCCTTCGTCGGTATCAAAGTCGATAAAATAGTAGGCCTGGAAGCGCGAGGCTTTATTCTTGGTGCAGCGATCGCACATCAATTGGGCAAGGGCTTTGTTCCAATTCGAAAACAAGGGAAATTACCAGGAAAAACAATTTCAGAAGCTTATACCTTAGAATATGGTGAAGCCGTTATGGAAATTCATGATGACGCAATTGAGGCAGGAGAAAAAGTCTTGGTCGTAGATGACCTCTTGGCTACTGGCGGCACTGCTGAAGCAGGGCTCAAACTGCTTGAGCGTCTGGGTGCCGATGTTATTGGCTGCTCGTTTGTAATCGACCTGCCAGATCTTGGTGGCCGCAAGCTACTTGAGAAACTGAGCATGCCAGTATACACCTTGTGCTCCTTCTCTGAGGATTAACCAGCTTCAGTCTTTCCACGCCTATCATGCCTAATTGAAGCATATAAAACATGTGTGCGCCAACGTCCCGCAATTTGTAAATAACTTTGGGCCACACCTTCGTATTTGAAACCGCAACTCTCTAACAAGCCTCTAGAAGGTTGATTTTCAGGCAAGCATGCAGCTTCAACCCGGCTTAGTTTCAACGTTCTAAACGCATGCGACACAACAGCGTTTAGAGCCTCCCGCATGTAACCATGGCGCGCGTATGGCTCGCCTATCCAATAGCCCAAAGTTCCCGCCTGTGCTGGACCACGCCGAACATTGTCTAAGGTCACAGCACCCATCAAAGCTTGATCAGTTTGGCGGAGCAGGAATAGCGGACATCCATTACCATTTTTAATCACGCGCTGCGCCCAATAAACCCTGTTGGTAAAGCTTTTTCGCATAAGATGCTCCTCAGCCCACAAAGGGTCCCAAGGCGCCAGAAAAGACTTATTATCATGACGTAACTGCGACCAAATGCGAAAATCACTATGCAAAGGAGGCCTTAGAACCAGTCGCTCAGTTTGAATTTGAAACTTCTCACCCCAACCAAACATCAGCCAACCAGTCGCGCCTGAAGATCTTGGACAAAAGGAGCATCGGCAACAGGACCGTACAATGCCATTGCGGCGGGTGCACCTGCTCCCATGCCAGCCGCATAGTCGCGAACATCAGAAACAGTGACCCGATCAATTTGCGATACAACTTCATCCAATGACGGAATTCGATCCCAAATAGTAACCATACGAGCAAGACGTTCAGCCCTAGATGATGGGCTTTCCAACCCCATCAAAAGGCCAGCTTTCATTTGAGCCCGCGCCCGCGCAACCTCAACTTCGGTCATATCATATGATGCACGCTTCAATTCATCGACAGTTATATTAGCCAAATCAGAAACTTTATCACCCGATGTACCAGCGTAGAGGGTCAACGTCCCAGTGTCACTATAAGCACCAGCACTTGCAAAAATAGAGTAGCAAAGACCGCGTTTCTCACGTACCTCTTGGAACAGACGGGAAGACATACCTCCACCAAAGGCTGTCGCAAATATTTGTGCGGTATAAATATCTGGATCTTTATAGTTTGGGCTTTCGAAGGCCAGCGCAAAATGCGCCTGCTCGAGATCTTTTACCTGGCGATACTCACCACCTTTGAACTGCCCAACTAGAAACGGCGCTTGAACACGCGGCTTTAATGTTCCAAAAATCTCTTCACATTGACGCACTATAGCGTCGTGATCAACCGCGCCAGCTGCTGCTAATACCATTTGGTCCGCACTGTAGTTTTCATCAACAAAAGCTGACAAATCTTCACGCTGAAAACTCGAAACCCGCTCCTCAGGGCCAAGTATCGAACGGCCAAGAGGTTGAGCAGGGTACGATACGTCCTGCAGCCAATCAAATATGATGTCATCTGGCGTATCAAGCGCTTGTCCAATTTCAGACAGTATCACTCCACGTTCAACTTCAATTTCGTCACGAGCAAAAACTGGATTCAAGACAATGTCTGACACCACGTCCAGTGCTAAAGCCACATCATCACCAAGGACGCGGCAATAATACGCTGTCATTTCGCGGCTAGTGTAGGCGTTGATATATCCACCGACGTCTTCGATGGCTTCAGCAATTTGCACAGAGGACCTCTTTTTGGTTCCTTTGAATGCCATATGCTCAAGAAAATGAGCTATACCATTTTGCTCTATGCGTTCATGGCGCCCACCTGCATTCACCCAGATACCAATTGAAGCTGATTTCAGCCCTGGCATATTTTCAGTTACGATACGGAAGCCATTTTGCAGGCGGTGGGTTAGAACTGTCAAAGTTTAATACGCTCGCGAATAAGAGATTTCATTTGCTCAAGATCATTGGGCATTGCGATTTTCCGTTCAGGTTTATCAAACAAATCTGCAAAACAAAGCGGCAAAGCAGGTCTTTGCCCAATTGCCATTTCTACAGCATCTGGAAATTTCGCAGGATGGGCTGTCGCCAGCGTGACCATTGGGCTTGACCCCAGGTTTTCTTCTGCGACCTTCACACCAACAGCAGAATGTGGGCATAATATTTCACCTGTATGTTCAAAAATATTTTTAATGGTACCCGCAGTTTCTTCTTCGGCGCTGCGGCCACTGTCAAAATGTTCGCGCAGAACTTCCAGCGCACCTTGGCTAATCCCAAAACCGCCTTTTTTTATCTCACCCATAAGCTGCGCTACAGCATCCCCATCACGGTTATAGACGTCAAACAAGACCCGTTCAAAATTAGATGATAATTCAATATCCATTGATGGCGTGATTGTTGGATAAACTTTATCTGTATCATAGCGGCCAGTACTAATCGCACGGTGTAAGATATCATTGCGGTTGGTCGCTACTATCAAACGGTCAATCGGCAAGCCCATTCGCTTTGCAATGTAGCCTGCAAAAATATCACCAAAATTGCCTGTGGGTACTGTGAATGAAATCTTACGATGTGGCGCACCCAGTGACGCCGCCGCACTAAAGTAATAAACTACCTGCGCCAAAACTCGCGCCCAATTAATTGAATTCACTCCTGCCAGACGCACTCCATCTCGGAAATCAAAATCGTTAAACATGTCTTTTAACATTGCTTGGCAAGTGTCAAATGTACCTTCCATCGCAATTGCATGGACATTCGACTCTGTTGGTGTTGTCATCTGTCGGCGCTGCACATCAGAAACGCGGCCGTTTGGAAACAAGATAAATACATTTGCTGCCTCAAGTCCTCGGAACGCCTCAATGGCAGCTGAACCTGTGTCGCCAGAAGTGGCCCCCACAATCGTAACTTGTTTGTTGTGACGGCTTAGGGCTTTCTGAAATAGCTGACCAATAAGCTGCATCGCGAAATCTTTGAAGGCCAAGGTCGGCCCATGAAATAGCTCAAGAAGGTGGTGATTTGGGCCCAATTGCACCAAAGGTGCGCGCGCTGCATGTCCAAATCCCGCATAGGCTGTTTGAATTGCATCACCCAGATCTTCATTAGAAAAACTATCACCTACAAATGGTTGCATCACGCGCAGGGCTATTTCCTCATAGGGCAATCCTGCTAAAGCTACGATATCACAATATTTCATCAAAGGGATGGTTTCCGGAACGTATAAGCCCCCATCACGAGCCAAACCGGTTAACATCGCTTCTTCAAAGTTCAATACAGGAGCATTACCTCGGGTAGATATGTATTTCATGAGCGTAACCTTAACTTTGCGAGTCACGGGATCGGTAAAGGAAATATCCACTCATTCCAAGCCAGATTATGGCCAACGAGAACCAAGTAACTGCATATTGCAGGTGATCGTTTGGAATGCCGGCAACATCGACCGGCAAAGATGTTGCTTTTTCTTTAACAAATGAGCTGTCTCGCAAAACCAACAATATCGGTTCAGTGCGAAGTTCTGCTGCCAAAGTTGCTACATCCCGCGAGAACCAAATATTCGCATCAACATCATTTTCTGGAGTGAAACTATCTATTTCTGAAGGCCAATGTAAGTTCCCAATCAACTCACCAATACCTTCAGGGGTAGCAGGCATTTGAGCCCGCACAGAAACAAATCCCCGATCAACAAGAATTTGACGACCATCTTCTATCTCTAGTTTTGTAATCAAACGATAACCAGCACCATACAATTTTTGAGACACGAGAACACGTAGGGTCTCGCCTTTGTATTGACCCAAGACACGCACCGACAAAAGGCTGTCGGCTTTTTCCGAAACGACAGCCGGTAAAGCACGTGCGGGCGCGCTTACCTTGGCTTCGATGTTTTCGAGAACAGATATTTTCCATGATAAGCGTTGAACCTGCCAAACACCGAGGCTCAGCAAGATTGCAGAGCCTAAAAGCCCTATAACTGACATACCCCAAAATCGCATATTCACCTCAAAAAAATCGCAAAAGGGCAGCTCACAGCCGCCCTTTGAAACTTATGGTACTGGCACTCAGACGAAGCTTGGAGCCAGCTTCTAACCAATTAGCCAGCCCAAAGGTAAACGGCTGCAAATAAGAACAGCCAAACTACGTCTACAAAATGCCAGTACCAAGCTGCAGCCTCAAACCCCACATGGTTTTTCATAGTAAAATGACCACGTGTGACCCGCATTAGGCAGACAAAAAGAAAGATCGTGCCAATCAAAACATGCATACCGTGAAAGCCTGTAGCCATGAAAAAGTTGGCAAATGTTATTTCACCAGAAAACGTCCACCCATCGACAACGATCAGTTCGCGGTATTCATACGCCTGAAATGCTGTGAAAACAGCGCCCAAAACAATCGCGAGAATTAAGCCATTGCGCAGGTCTTTACGATTATCTTCATGCGCTAACGCATGATGCGCCCAGGTTGCGGCACAACCGGAAAGCAACAACAACAATGTATTAATCAGCGGCAGTTCCCATGGGTTGATATGGTGATACTCAGGCTTCAAATATTCAGTGCCCATATATTCATACATCGGATAAAGCTGGTGTTTAAAAAAGCTCCAGAACCATGCTGAGAAAAACATAACTTCTGACATAATGAATAGAATAAAGCCGTAGCGAAGGCCAATTTGAACAACTGGCGTATGGTCGCCAACGTGACTTTCAGCAACAATTTCACTCCACCATGCGTACATGATGTAAAGCACGCCAACAAAGCCTGCTAGGAACATCCATGGACCACTCTCATGCATCCATTGGATTGCACCCGATAACATCACTAGTGCTGCTAAAGCACCCAAAAATGGATTCAGTGAAGGTGGTAGGATATGATAATCGTGGTTCTTTTCATGTGCCATATATGGGCCTCGTCGAACTTAGTTTCGTTGTATAGGTGTTTCGATCTGCAATGAGGCTTGCACCTCAGGCAGATCAGTTTCGTAGAAAGTATACGACAAAGTGATCGTATGAATATACTTGCCTTCGTAATCATCCACAATTTCTGGATCAACATAGAAGGTGACTGGCATTTGAACGCGTTCACCAGGTTGCAAAACCTGCTCTTCAAAGCAGAAGCAATCAATTTTGGTAAAGAATTCTCCCGCTTGATATGGTGTAACGTTATAACTTGCAGATCCTGCGATAGGGCGGTCTGTCGGATTATACGCCTCGTAGAAAGCTAAACCTGTTTGGCCTACCTTAATATCCATTGAGCGCGATACAGGTGTGAAACTCCACTCCATTTTACGCTCAACGGATGCATCAAAACGGATAGTAATTTTATCCTCAAGCACTGTGTCACTGCCAACTTCAGCTGTAGTCGTAACACCTCCAAATCCCGTAATGCGGCAGAACCAGTCATAGAAAGGCACACTGGCCCAGGACAATCCTCCCATAACGAGAACCAGGGCCACAGTCTGGGATAATGTCTTATACTGCGGCCTCATTCAGACGCCCCTTCAGTCAGGGTCGGACGTGGAGCATGGTCGTAACCTTCGACAGGGCCTGAATTAGTTAGCTTCACCAGGCTCAAAATCATGATCAGACCCATGAACAACACCAAGCAAATCGCAACACCCAAGTTTTGACTGCGACGCTTTTTATGGACTGCACTATCTATATGAAAACTCATGACCATCCTCCAAAACCGTAGGGCGCTAAAAGCGTTTCTGCCAAAATCGCAAAAAAATGTATAAAAAGATAAAAAAGGGAAAACTTAAAAAATGAACGTTCAACCTTGAAATCATCGGCCTCAGCATCAACTTCATTGCGTCGCCAAATTAGTACTGCGTCTTTAACAACAACAACATTACATACTAACGTTACCAAAAGATAAATTAACCCACCAACTGAGGTGAAGGCCAAACCAACAGCTAAGGAAACCTGCAAAATGGCATAAACCAAGATGTGCCGCCGTGTGCTGGGGCGACCATGTGTTACAGTAAGCATTGGAACTTTTGCATCGTCATAATCTGAACGCATGAAAAGGGCCAAGGCCCAGAAATGTGGTGGTGTCCACATGAAAATCAAAGCGAACATCAAAATTGCTTCCATCGAAACCGAACCCGTCGCCGCTACCCAACCTATAAGCGGAGGAAAAGCGCCTGCAGCGCCACCAATAACAATATTTTGGGGCGTCACACGTTTGAGCCAAATCGTGTAGATCACTACATAAAAGAAGATGGTAAATGCCAACCAAGCGGCTGCGTGCCAATTGGCGGCTAGTCCCAGCATGATGACAGACATCCCGGATAAAGCTACACCCATCGATAAAGCCGCATCAGGTGTTGTTCGCCCTGACGGAATTGGGCGCATCTTTGTTCTGCTCATGACAGCGTCGATATCCGCATCCCACCACATGTTTAGAGCCGCAGAGGCCCCACCACCAATTGCAATAAACAAAATAGTGGCAAAAGCTTCAACCGGGTGCAAAGATGCAGGCGCCGCCATTAAACCAACGAAGGCTGTAAAAACCACCAAAGACATCACTCGCGGTTTCAGTAAGGCTATATAGTCGCCAAATGCGGGTTCGTGATCTGAGTTAAGGCTCGGCACGTTTGTCATATAACTTGCTACCTATCAGGGCTTAATTAGATGCTAGTTGAACAGATTGCGGAATACCCGCGTACTCTTCGATAGCACCAACCAACCAATCTTCATACTGCTGTTGACTGACAACTTTTACTGTTATTGGCATGTAAGCATGCTGAAGACCGCATAACTCTGAACACTGCCCAAAATAAATTCCTTCTTTTTCAGCAGCAAACCAAAGCTGTGCTAAGCGCCCCGGAACTGCGTCTTGCTTCACACCAAACGCTGGTATTGTCCAAGCGTGAATTACATCCGCACCGGTCAACTGCATCACGATTGTGGCACCCACAGGAACGACAACCGACGTGTCAGTCGCCAAAAGGTACTCATCAGGTGCGTAGCCGTATTCAGCCAATTCGTCTTTTTGAAGCAGCACGCTGTCAAAACCAAAACCGTGATCCACATATTCGTAGCCCCAGTACCATTGATTTCCAGTGACCTTTATTGTGATGTCAGCTTTTGGAATTTCTTGTTGCTTAAACAATATGGGTAATGAAAAGACACCTATTGCCACCAATATGATGACTGGAAGGACCGTCCACAAAACCTCTACAACAGAATTATGTGTAAAAGTGCCTGGCGTTTTGTTGCGGCTTGCGTGAAACTTCCATGCCGCAAAAGCCAGCAAAGCAGTCACAAAAACAGATATTGCTGTGATTATCCACAACAAAAATGTATCTAGCCAGACGATATCGCGCATTAGCTCTGTTGCGGCATACTGAAAGCCGATACCCATTGGTTCCGGCTTACCAATCGTTTCCAAACCTGGAAAGGTTTCTTGAGCTTGAGCGATTCCGCCCATTGATACTATTGCTGCACTCCACAGAGACGTCAGAATTCGCATGTTCTACCCTATGTTTGTAGCGCTGTTGCGCAGTGAACCGCACAAGTGTGCGACAATGATTGTAATTTAACTTGCATCAAACATAACATAAGCCTGCACGCAATTGGTTGATCCGCGTCAAAGGGACGCCAGAGGCAAAATTCACACGTGAGATTCATTTTTCGCATTAATATTACAAGGAAATCCATGACTGACACCTCTTTTCGCCCGTTTGAAACCCATCTCGACCGCGATACAGCACGCAAAATTTTGAAAAATGCATTAGTTGGGGCTGACGATGGCGAGCTGTTTTTTGAGCGCGCCCGATCTGAAGTACTATCTTTTGATGATGGTCGAGTGCGTACCTCAAGTTTTGATGCCTCTGAGGGGTTTGGTCTCCGGGCCGTCCAAGGCGAAACTATAGGTTATGCTCACTCCACAGAAATATCAGAGCAAGCCATAAAACGGGCTGTTGGAACCGTACGCTTAGCCATTGATACAAGTGTAGATTTTGGAAATCTGGCATCTGTCCCGCAGGCCACCAACTATAAGTTGTACAGTGATCATAATCCATTGGGAGATGCAGCTTTCCCAGCAAAAATCGAGACCCTTCAAGAAATGAATTCCTATGCACGCGGGTTGGACAAGCGCGTTGTTCAAGTTTCAGCTACAATTGCCGCCTCTCATCAGGAAATAGTGATTCTACGCGCCAATGGTCCGGATGTAACCGACAACCGGCCTATGGTTCGAATGAATGTCTCTATCATCGTCGAGCAAGATGGCCATCGCCAAACCGGAAATGTTGGCGGCGGCGGGCGCTATGCGCTTACAGGAATGTTGGAGCCGGAGCATTGGAAACCATTAGTACAAGAGTCACTTCGCATCGCAGTATTAAATCTTAGCGCAATTCCGGCGCCCGCCGGCGTCATGGATATAGCACTTGGAGCAGGTTGGCCTGGGATTTTACTACATGAGGCGATCGGGCATGGCTTGGAAGGTGATTTCAACAGAAAAGGGACATCAGCATTTGCAGGCCTTCTCGGACAACGAATAGCATCGCCCGGCGTGACAGTTTTGGACGATGGAACCATCCCTGATCGCCGTGGCTCAATCACCATAGATGATGAAGGCACACCGAGCGCCAAAAATACTTTGATCGAAGATGGGGTTCTGGTGGGCTATATGCAAGATCGGCAAAACGCGCGCTTAATGGGGGTCGAACCAACAGGAAACGGTCGTCGCCAAAGTTACGCGCATGCTCCAATGCCAAGAATGACAAACACATACATGCTGGGAGGCGCGTCAGATCCTAGCGATATGGTCGCAGATATTAAAAATGGGATTTACGCAGTGGGATTTGGCGGTGGGCAAGTTGATATCACGAATGGAAAATTCGTTTTTTCTTGCACAGAAGCTTATATGGTCAAGAATGGCAGAATTGGAGCTCCTGTTAAAGGTGCCACGCTTATTGGAGATGGTGCAACCGCATTGCGGCAAATTCGAGGTATAGGCAACGATATGAAGTTGGATGACGGAGTTGGCAATTGCGGCAAGCAAGGCCAGTGGGTTCCGGTTGGCGTTGGCCAGCCATCATTACTAATTGGAGGTCTGACCGTAGGCGGATCGATCACATAATTTATCCAATTCACTTTGCAAAGGCCGCGTGATCAAAAAATTGCGCTTCTTTCTCTAAAATATCCTATTTGCCACCAAATGGTTGAGGGTGAATTAATCATGGTGCCTGAAAATCTATCAATAAAAAGTGCGTTACTTGGTTGTGAAAATAAAGCGTGAAGCTATGCTTAAGCGACAACTAGGAGGTTTGATTCAGAAAACTTCGCAATATTAATTCAAGTTTTTTAGCTAGTATCCATTGACAAATTGCCACCACACCTCCTTTTTGTCCAAATTATTTATCTAAAAAAGCAGGGTAACCCATGGCTGTCGTTGTTGTAGAATCTCCTGCTAAGGCCAAGACAATAAACAGTTATCTTGGGCCTGGGTTTACAGTTTTGGCCTCTTATGGCCATGTTCGTGATTTGCCGCCAAAGGATGGTTCGGTTGATCCAAACAATAATTTTGACATGGTTTGGGAAGTTGGCACCGCAAGTAAGAAGCATGTAAAAGCAATTGCTGATGCATTAAAAGAAGACAACGAGCTGATCCTTGCAACGGACCCCGACCGCGAGGGCGAAGCTATTAGTTGGCATCTCCAAGAAACACTCACTAAGCGTCGCGCTATTAAGAAAGATACCCCCGTCAGCCGAGTAGTTTTTAACGCTATTACCAAAACAGCTGTAACCGAAGCAATGAAAAATCCACGCCAAGTCGATATGGAATTGGTTGAAGCATACCTTGCCCGGCGCGCATTGGATTACTTGGTCGGCTTCAAACTGTCACCCGTTCTATGGCGCCGTCTTCCCGGTGCAAAGTCTGCGGGCCGTGTGCAGTCTGTATGTCTACGTTTGATCGTTGAGCGGGAAATGGAAATTGAAGCTTTTAATGCTCGCGAATACTGGAGTGTGGTCGCTTTACTCACGACACCGCGCGGACAAACCTTTGACGCGCGTCTTGTTACACTTGGTGGCAAAAAGCTTGATAAATTTGATTTGGCAAACGCCACCGAAGCCGAATTAGCCTTACAGGCTGTGAATAGCAGGGACCTTTCCGCCGCATCTGTTGAAGCAAAACCTGCTAATCGCAATCCTTCAGCACCTTTTATGACTTCAACTCTACAACAAGAGGCCAGCCGAAAATTTGGAATGGGAGCGCGGCAAACAATGTCGGCTGCACAGCGTCTTTATGAGGCGGGCCACATAACATACATGCGTACAGATGGCATAGATATGGCCCCTGAAGCCATTAATGACGCACGCGGAGTCATTGGCGATCGCTACGGTGATAGGTATGTTCCAGCTTCTCCACGTATTTACAAAAACAAAGCGAAGAATGCTCAAGAAGCGCACGAATGTATTCGCCCAACCGAAATGAAACAGGCACCAGATAGCCTAAACATAGCTGACGCAGATCAGAAAAAACTTTATAATCTAATCTGGAAACGCACCATCGCCAGCCAAATGGAAGCAGCTAGAATGGAGCGAACAACTGTCGAAATCGCTAGTGCTGATGGTCAAGTTGGCTTGCGCGCGACTGGTCAAGTCGTTTTGTTTGACGGATTTATGTGCGTTTATGAGGAGGGCCGTGACGATAGCGTTATTGATGACGACGACAAACGGTTACCTCAGATTTCAGCGCAAGAGCCAGTTATCAAAAATTCAGTTGAGCAAGAACAACATTTTACTCAGCCGCCGCCACGCTACACCGAAGCAAGCTTGGTAAAGCGGATGGAAGAATTGGGCATTGGGCGACCCTCCACTTATGCTTCAGTCGTGACAACAATCCAAGATCGAGACTATGTAAAAAAAGAAAAGAACCGACTTATCCCTGAGGATAAAGGCCGTCTTGTAACCGCGTTCTTATGTAATTTCTTTAAACGCTATGTGGAATATGAATTTACAGCCAACCTTGAAAACGAGCTGGATGACGTTTCTGCTGGTACACGCCAATATCGTAATGTTTTAGATCGTTTCTGGAAAGATTTCAAAGTTTCTATTGATGAAGCAATGGATCAATCCATCACCGAAGTTCTGGAGAAGATTAACACTGTTCTAGAACCTCATCTATTCCCAATTGAAGAGCCAGGAGTAGATCCTCGTGCTTGTAAAAACTGTGGTAATGGTCGATTATCAATGCGTACTGCCCGTTCAGGTGGAGCGTTTATTGGCTGCTCCAACTATCCAGAGTGCCGATTTACGCGTCCATTTGGACCTCCGGGCACAGAGAGCAGTGCTATTGGTCCCGATGGTAAACTCTTAGGACATGACGGCGAGGACGCGATAAGCCTACGAGACGGCCGTTATGGGCCTTACGTCCAGCGTGGAAATTTGACTGAAGAAAATCCGAAACCGCAACGCATGTCTATACCAAAATCTTGGTCTCTAGATGAATTGGACTTGGAAAAAGCAGTCCAGCTGTTGTCACTGCCCAGAGACATTGGTGCTCATCCAGAAGATGGTGGCATGATTGAGACTTCTATTGGTAGATTTGGCCCGTATGTGAAACACGGAACTTTATATGCAAATATATCCGATATTAACGACGTATGGACTATTGGCATGAACCGCGCGGTTGAGGAACTTGCCAAGAAGGCTGCGCGTGGAGGCCGAGGAGCCACTGCAAAACCTATTCATGAGCTTGGCGAACATCCCAGCGAAGGTGGTCCAGTTAATGTGATGGAAGGCCGCTATGGTCCATATGTAAAATGGGGCAAAGTAAATGCGACGCTGCCAAAAGATTTGGAGCCAGCATCGATAACTATGGATATCGCTGTTGGACTGATTGCCGATAAAGCTCCAGCTAAAAAGAAAGCTCCAGCTAAAAAGAAAGCTCCAGCTAAAAAGAAAGCCCCAACAAAGAAGAAGATTACTTAAAAAAACCAACAGTGGAAAAGTAACCTCTGAACTCTAATATAATTAGCCGCAACTGAGCGACCATTCATAGTTCAGCAGCTTTATTAATTTTGTATACAAATTTCTAAAGCACCAAAATCCTGGGATCAGCACCCAGATTTATTGAGCGGCACGGTACCAAGCGACTAACGCTGCCCGATCCTTTTCAGTAATATAGGTTATATTGGCCGGCGGCATAGCGTGACTAATCCCAGCTTGTATATAAATAGAACGTGCATTTCGCGCCACATCAGACCGCGTCTCAAGAAACACGCCCTTAGGGGCCCAGCGAATTCCATCCCAGACAGGGTCACGTGCATGGCACATTGAACACCTACCCAATACAACGTCATGGGCTGCCTCAAAACCGTCTGCTTCTGCATATTTTTGTTCGTACGGGGTAAGAGGCTGAGCTGCTGCTTTTTTGGCGTCACCATCGAAACCTGGCGCCGAAGATAGCCAAGCAATCAGGATAAATAGCATTACAGTAAGGCCCCAAGTCCAATTCGGTTTTCCTTTACGTGCATGCATCGAGTTGAAATAATGCCGGATCGTAACGCCCATCAGAAATACCAAACACGCAATTATCCACGCATAAGGTGTGCCAAAAGCTAAGGGATAGTGGTTAGACAGCATCAAAAAAATAACCGGCAAAGTCAGATAGTTGTTGTGTGTGGAACGAAGCTTGGCAATTTTTCCATACTTCGCATCAGGAACTCGACCTGCTTTCAAATCAGCCACAACGACACGCTGATTTGGCATTATAATCATTGCCACATTTGCAGTCATAATCGTCGCTGTGAAAGCACCAAGGTGCAACAGAGCAGCCCTACCCGTAAAAATTTGATTATAACCCCAAGACATTACGACGAGAACAGCAAACAACAAAACCATTAAGAGCGTAGGTTTGTCACCCAGTTTTGATTTGCACAAACGATCATAGACCGCCCAACCGACGGCAAGGGATCCCCCCGATAAAGCTATTGCTTGCCAAGGAGCCAAGTCCATTTTTCCAGGTTCAATCAGGTAAATCTCAGATCCGGCCCAATAAACAACCATCAACAACGCGACGCCCGAAAGCCATGTCATGTAACTTTCCCATTTAAACCAGGTTAAATGTTCAGGCATGGCTTGGGGCGCCACCAAATATTTCTGTACATGATAAAAACCTCCACCGTGCACCTGCCACTCTTCACCGTCCGCCGGACCATCAATATTTCGGTTTAAACCAAGATCGAGGGCGATGAAGTAAAAAGAAGAGCCAATCCAAGCCATTGCAGTTACTACATGCAGCCAACGCAACGCAAACTCGGCCCATTCCCATAAAACCACAAAATCATACATGGTAATCGCCCTTAGCTGCCTCGGTATGTTGAATAACCATGTGCAGAAAGAAGCAAAGGCACATGGTAATGTTTATCTTGGGACATCCCGAACTGGATTGGGACTTTATCTATAAATAGTGTTACTTCAGTTACTTGTCCAGTTTTACGCAGATAATCTCCTGCATGAAAAATCAGTTCGTAAGTACCCAATGCAAAGCTATCTTTGGGTAGAATTGGGCTCTGTGTGCGCCCATCCTCATTGGTAACTAACTCAGCAAGCTTATTTTTCTTAGCGCCAAGAACTTTATAAAGCTCGATCTTGATACCGGCCGCGGGACAACCTTTAGACGTATCCAAAACGTGAGTTGTTAAAAATCCGACCATAGGTTTTTTCCTTTTTTTCTCTTTCCTTATGTCTGCGCAAAAAATAAGAAAAGGGAAAGCCTAATTTAAAGGAAAGCTGATGAAACGGTATCCAAGAGATATGTCAGGCTATGGTCCAACACCGCCTGAGGCCAATTGGCCAGGTGGCGCGCGGATAGCAGTCCAACTTGTGTTGAACTATGAAGAAGGCGGAGAAAATAATGTTCTCCACGATGATGCCGCGTCAGAGGCGTTTCTTTCTGAAATTATTGGGGCCGCAGCCTGGAAAGGAAAACGCCATTGGAACATGGAAAGCATCTACGAATACGGAGCACGAGCAGGGTTCTGGCGCTTACATCGGATGCTGCAACATTTGCCAATAACAGTCTTTGGCGTCGCTACCGCTCTCGCACGTGCGCCAGAACAAGTGTCAGCAATGAAGTCTGCAGGTTGGGAAATTGCAAGTCATGGATTGAAATGGATAGACTATAAAGATGTCCCCCCAGATAAAGAGGCCACTGATATGGCCGAAGCAATCCGGCTACATACCGAAGTTGTTGGAGCAAAGCCGCGCGGTTGGTACACTGGGCGTTGTTCCGAAAACACAGTGCGCCTGGCCGCAGAATCTAAACAATTCAAATATGTCTCTGACACTTACGCTGATGATTTACCATATTGGACAGAATTTGGTGAAAACGATCAATTAATCGTGCCTTACACTCTGGACGCAAACGACATGCGCTTCGCAACTCCACAGGGTTTCAATTCTGGTGATCAGTTTTACAGCTACCTGAAAGACAGTTTTGACGTGCTCTACGCTGAAGGTGGACGCATGATGTCAATCGGGCTCCATTGCCGCTTGGTCGGACGCCCAGGTCGCGCCGCAGCACTACAACGCTTCATCGATTATGCTAACGGTCATGACGGTGTTTGGTTTGCCACCCGTGAAGAGATTGCCAATCACTGGAGCGCAACCCACCCTCACAAGCGCTTTACTCGCCCCAGCTCAATGATACGTGAAGATTTTATCCTGGCCTATGGTGGAGTCTTTGAGCATTCCCCTTGGGTAGCCGAGCGCGCCCATCGGTTGGAACTTGGGCCAATGCATGACACCGCCACTGGGCTGCACAATGCCCTTTGCAGAGTATTTCGCTCAGCAGGTGCAGATAAACGTTTGGGCGTGCTCGCAGCCCACCCCGATCTTGCAGGAAAACTGGCAGCAGCCAGGCGCCTCACCGCCTCGAGCACCTCTGAACAGGCCAGCGCCGGACTAGACGCGCTCACAGATGCAGAGCGCGTAAATTTCATAGATTTAAATAATGCTTATGTCTCAAAACATGGGTTCCCATTTATAATCGCGGTGCGCGATCATACCAAAGACAGTATCCTCCAAGCTTTTGGAACGCGGATGGATAATAACCATTCCGAGGAGCTGGATGAGGCTTGTAGGCAGGTGGAACGCATTGCGGAGTTTCGCCTGCGCGATCTACTGCCGCGCTAGCGTATTGCCTCTTCTTTTGGGGAATGCTTCCGCTCTAGGCCTAAAGGCTCAGCGGCATATGCCTATTGACATCTTTGTAAAGCAGATAACGAAAAGGCCCAGGACCTCCAGCATAGCAGGCCTGCGGGCAAAAGGCACGCAACCACATGAAGTCACCAGCTTCAACCTCGACCCAGTCTTGGTTGAGCTTATATACCGCCTTGCCTTCCAACACATAGAGGCCATGTTCCATCACATGGGTCTCCTCAAACGGTATGACACCGCCAGGTTGAAACG
>JAPKEA010000224.1 GCA_028822275.1 Planktomarina sp.
ACTGGCATGAGCGTAACTCAGACACTACTATAAACTGACATACAGGTTAGAAAAATATAAGTAGGGTGTCCTGACTTAAAGCATAATTAAAGTTCTCAAGAAAGCTTTTTGACCATAAGTATTGCTTTCCCACACTCAATATACATTATGGTTCTCTCGATCTTTAAAACATCAACGGCTCTGCGGCCAAGTTGACAACTGCATTATTGATAGATGAGGAAAGGGTAAATAAATGTTTAAATCAAAGTTTAAAATCTTCTGGTCAACGCTATGCTTTCTAATTGCAGCTATGTCTTTCACTCCAGCCCAAAGCGCAAACCTTTCATGTAATGTGAAATTAGAATTCGATAGTAACTCAAAAGGCTCAGTTGCAAATTATATCCTATCACTCCAACTTAAAAATACAACGGGGAGATCTATATCCGGTGCTTCTATAATTTATATGGATGTGAACAAAAAGCAGTTAGGGAACACACTTCTTAGGTGCTCGAGCAACGCCGATAAGTTATCGGAACCTGTTAACCCTGGAAGTTATGGACAGTGTGTATCCGTATTACAACAGGTAGACGGTGCCTTTATGAATGCTTTTGGCAGTGAAAAATGGACTGAAATAGTAAATACGCAATTGGCAAGTTTAAATGCGGTAGCAACCTGCAAAGTACTTGGCTTCGCCTACTAGGGCCTAGGGTCCTATTCACAGCGTTACCCCAATTTATTAAACTATAGTCAAACGCTTTTATATTTTTGATTAATGCACTGATAGCATTATGCCTGGATAGCTTTGATTTTTATTAATAATCAAATTTTAACCTAAAAAATTTATCTTAATTCTTAAACGTGTTCCTAAGAGAATCTAATGTATTATTCAATTTTTTTGAACTATTACAGTCCAGTTCAATTTTCATCTTTCTTTCAGCATTATGGATCTCAAAATTTGAAACTACATCATTAAATTTTGGATTCATTTGAACCTGCAATGGGTTACCCACCACAGTCCGAAGGTGGGCTTTGCTAAAATTAAAGCTGACACTTTTGCTAGTTTTTAAGTCTACAAGAATAAATGACTCGTTCATGAGTTCACAATTAGTCTCTAATTGAATTTCCGCTATTATTGGCACTTTTGGTTGAACAAAAGCTAAACTAATTTCATTACTAAACAAAAAGGTCGTGGTATTACTAATTATAAGTAACAGGCTGATCAATATAAAGTTTTTCATTTTTAATCTCACCATTAATTAGACTGCTATTGATTGCGTTATTATGCCTTATATTCAAATTGATTGGAATTACCTAACGGGATTATTTTGTTTGGTGCAGATACCAAAATATAATAACCTTGTTCCAGTTATCAACAACTTAGAAGGTTAAGGCATTGTTTAAATTTAGGAAAAGTTTTGACGCCAAATTGGAGAAAAAATATGCTAAAAGGTTTAAAAAATATGGTGCTACACCAGAAGGAAGTTACTGGCTCGGTAGTAATCGACAAAATCTACGCTTTAAAATCTTGCTTCAAGAGATAGCAAAGCTGCAGGGTCATTGGGAACTATCTTTAGGCGATATAGGCTGCGGTTATGGTGCACTTGCCCAATATATTTCAGACGAGTATTCTAGCAAAGATTTGCGGTATTACGGCTACGACATCTCAAAAGATCTAATTAACTTTTGTCAAAAAAACTATAGCCTTAGCGGGGCTAAATTTAACATTGGAACAAAACCACATTTAGAAGTTGATATTTGTTTAATGTCGGGAACCTTTAACCTGACAGCAACCAAAAACCTGACAGAATGGGAAGACTATATTTTCAAGATTTTAACTGACTGCTGGCTAAAGACTAAAAAAGCACTGATTTTTAATCTGCAAACAAGTAATCCCGCTTATATTTCTGAAGGAAATATCTTTTATGCAGACAAACGTTCTGTCTCAAGTCGATGCAGCCTTTTGTTTGGCCCAACTTCTCTGGTACGTCACACGGATTTACCCCACGATACCACCTTCGTCGTACAAAGAAATTAATATAAACAATTCCTGACTTCAAAACATCAAAATTTACTCTATTAAATTGGGCTAACATATTAAAATATTATTATTTTTTGCTGAATTTTTTGGACTTACTCAACTAAAGTATCTGCCTTGCGTTTGGACATTACAAATTTTTTCCTTAACTTTTCGAAGCCCTCCTTTTCTGAGTTGTTTAATATACCCTCTAAAAGAGCACCACGAACCTGATCCTCGAAGATAATTTTCTCTCTTCCCATTTGTGCGTTGAAAGACGACGCTACAATACCAATGATAAGCGCAACCTCAGACAGGTCTAACCCGCAACTTTTTAATTTATATAGACCAGACTGTAGAGATAATTTAACATTAAATTATCACTTAAAACAATAATCATTCATGGGAATGTTGAAGGCTTTATGCGCTATTTGTCCGCTTCTATGGTGAATTTAAGATGAAACCCAGCTATCGGCGTTCATGGCTTATATTAGCCGGCTTGGCTTTAGGAGTAACCGTAACTAATGGATTTGCACGCTTTTCCTACGGTTTAATTATACCTGCAATGCGATCAGAGATGAATTGGAGTTATGCTGAGGCAGGTTGGTTAAATACAGCTAACGCTTTTGGTTACGTTGTGGGCGCAATCGCAACGATGCGGATGATTAGACGTAGGACCCCAACAAATCTTTTTATATTTGGACTCATTGCGACCACCATAGCACTTTTGGCAACTGGACTTAATTCTGCGCTCTGGTGGCAGACGCTTTGGCGTGTATTAGCGGGCCTTTTTGGAGCAATGTCTTTTTCAACCGCAGGCGTTTTAGCGGCGAGCCTTTTTCAAAACGATCCACAACGCAACGCACTTGCTATTGCGGTTTTGTTTGGGATGGGTGGGGGATTGGGCATTGTATTGACAGGCGCTATTTTACCACTGATGTTGGACTTTTATGGACCCAGATTTTGGCCCCTAGCATGGATCATCGTCAGCTTATTCAGCATAACTTTCCTACCAGTAAGTTTGTGGGCAGCATTGCAACTGCGCGCTACAAATCAGGAGAAAAGCAAAAAAGTAGTAATCCCTATTCGCCGCATTCTCCCTGAGCTGGCAGGGTATGCCGGATTTGGCCTAGGTTATATTGTTTATCTAACCTTCCTTTCCGCTTGGATGACAGAGCAGGCCTCTAGTTCTAATTTTATCTCATTGACCTGGGTACTTCTTGGATCAAGCATCTGCGTCTCACCGCTCGTTTGGCGCGGCATCCTTGCACGCCACTCCTCCGGATGGCCATTGGCAATGATACTTGGTTGTATATCCATTGGCTCCGCTTTTCCCGTAATTTTACCCGGAGATTCTTCCTTAATTTTCTCTGCTCTTATATTTGGACTATCCGTATTTATGGCACCTGGAGCTATTACAAGTTTTATACGCCAGAACTTACCACCAGAAAGTTGGGGAAGAGCAATTAGCCTGTTTACTGTTATATTTGCAATTTCCCAAACGATTGGGCCTTTTGCTGCAGGTTTAATTGGAGATCTTACTGGAAATATTGGTGTGAGCCTTGTGGTTGCAGCGCTGTTACTAATGCTAGGGGCTCTTATTGCGTCTCAGCAAAAGTCTCTTCAAAGTGATATAAAAAAGAAGTGTGACAGCACTCCGGCAGATTACTAAAAAACTTTTAATTCAAATGCGACCAATTAGCCTATTATGAAAATTAGTTTAAACTAAAAATATCCTAGGCTACAAATACTATATGACTGAGAAAATTATTATCGTTGGAGCTGGTGCCGCTGGAATTGGCGCAGGTTTGAGGTTAAAGGCACTGGGCGTGCCATTTATTATCCTTGAAGGCAACGATCGTATTGGCGGTAGAGCCCACACTGATAATACTTCTCTCTCTTCGAAATGGGATAAAGGCTGCAGTTGGTTTCACTGCGCTGATATTAACCCTCTTGTTGGCTGGGCTAACAAACTAGGAACCTCATATGACAAACAGGACCGTAGCGAAAATGCTCTTTTTTGGTCAGAAAGTCATTGGCTTAATCCAACTGAAAGTTCTTCAGTGAACCGCAACATTCAGAAAAGGTTTCAAGACATCTATATCGCAGCGAATCTAGGCCAGGATGTTTCCATCGCAGACACTTCAATAAATAATAGTTTTGGTGCGGCAATATCTGAAGAACTTGTAAAGTTAATGTGTAGCGAAGAGCCAAAATTTGCATCGGCAGTCGGTTATGGTGCTTATAATGATACGGGCGTAAACTGGATGGTCACTTCAGGTTATGGTGATTTAATCAATCGAATGGCGGCAGATTTACCCATTCGCGTAAATACCAAAGTATCAGCCATTTCATACCAAAAGGGCGGTGTTCGTGTTGAAACTAGTTCTGGGCAGCTTAATGCACGCGCCGTCATTATTACGACGTCAACAAACGTACTTAGATCGGGGCAAATCTCTTTACCCGCTGGCCCAGCACAACAGATCCTTGAATTGATAGAAGATGTACCGTGCGGAACTTATGAAAAAATTGCTATAGAATTTGAACATTTTCCCTTTAACCCAGCCGATAATGAGGCTGTTTGGATTCAATCATATTCAGACAGTAATCCTATTTATTTTCAAATCTCACCACAAAAGAAACCAATGCTAATAGCTCATGTTGCAGGAGAGCAAGCGCGAGAATTAGTTGAAATTGGCTCACAAGGCATGGCTGACTTTGCCATTCAAAAACTGGCTTCTGTTTTTGGTTCTAATATCAATAAAGTAATCAGCGGCACAGCGACCACAAGATGGCAATCTGACCCCTTCATAATGGGGGGATATAGCTACACACGGGCTGGTGCGGGTGAAAATCGAAGGAAGATGGTTGAATTAAACACAGGAGAGATTTTTTTTGCTGGTGAGGCATTTTCTTTGCCATGGTACGGAACAGCACATGGGGCCTATCAAAGTGGTAAAGACGCAGCATCGCAATTACAAAAGTTTTTTAATCTC
>JAPKEA010000225.1 GCA_028822275.1 Planktomarina sp.
AACCTCGGCATTTTTTTATGGTAAAATCCAATAATTAGTGAATGTCTCTTTTCTTTTAAATTGGATCCAAGGACGTATATGAGTTCCTGGTTCACAAGAAGTATTTATCGAGTATATCCTAGCATGCGCCAGTAAATAGTTTGATAAGATAGGCTGCTTTGGTAAAAGTAATTGAAACAAGTTTGTTGCTCGATCGGTTTCATTAAAATTTTTTAATAAGATTGAGCGGAGCTTCGCCATTTTTGGAAAAGCATATAAAATTTTTTACTTGGCTCCGTGATGAATTGCGATCATACGACGATATGGTATCTCGTTTAATTAGTAGCCTTTGGCAACATCTTAGATATATCCCGCTATTATCTGCCTTGTCGTTTTCTCGAGGGAGAACGTTTGATAGCAGATCTCGCGCGTTGGGTGCAATGGTTAGCCGCGTCTTGATGTATTTTCCAATTGCATGGCGTCGGTTCGATCGTGAATTACTGATTGTTTTTCCCGATATGCCACGTGGAGAGCGAATGAAGTTATGTGGTGGAGTAGGCCGCAATATGGGGCGAACTCTGTTTGAAATTTACCATTGTGCCGAATTCCAGGCTTTACCAAATCGCAATAATGTATTTGGGCCTGGTCTGGAGGCACTTGAATCTGCAAGACAGGCAGGCAGAGGTGCTATCATTGTTTCAGGTCATTTTGGTCAGTGGGAGGCGGTAAGGGCTGCTTTGAAAACCCGTGGTATGGAAACAGGTGCTGTTTACCGTCCTCAAAAAAATCGCCACTACGAACGACGCTTATTTGCAGGAATTCAAGCCGGTGGAAAACCTATATTAGCGACGGGCCATATTGGAACCAGAGCTTTAGTGCGCCATATCCGAGATGGAGGGTTTATATCTATTTTGCTTGATGAACATGCCATTGATGGTGTGAGAATACCATTTTTAGGACGGCCTGCATTAACATCACTAGCCGCAGCACAGCTCGCATTGAAGTATAATCTTCCCTTAGTTCCAGCTTTTGGTACGAGGGTAGGGGATGGCAGTACTTTTGATGTAGAATTTGAAGCACCAATTGAACACACTGACAGTCAAACAATGACCGGTATATTCAACGATACACTATCGGCCCGAATTTTACGCGATCCTGACCAGTGGTATTGGATGCTGCGCCGCTGGCGTGGAACCTAACACGCTCTTATGTCAAGGGGATGATACCAACCCTTGGTTTAGACATTGCGACTTTTAGAGAAATTAATAGCGTCCTCAGCAGCGCTCCAAACAGCCTTCGCTTTGTTTACCGTTTCCTCGTATTCTGCTTCGGGATCGCTGTCATAAACTACTCCACCACCCGCCTGTGAATAAAGCTTTCCGTCTTTAAGAACGGCTGTACGCAAAGCGATACATATATCCATATCGCCTCCAGCAGAAAAATAACCGCACCCACCCCCGTAAACACCGCGTTTTTCGGGTTCCAGCTCGTCTATAATTTCCATAGCGCGTACTTTGGGAGCACCAGATAATGTTCCTGCAGGAAGCCCAGCAAGCAATGCAGACAAGGCATCATATTGAGGATCCAGTTCACCCACAACGTTAGATACGATGTGCATCACATGACTATAACGCTCCACATTAAATTTTTCAGTAGGTCGTACAGTCCCTATTTTGGCTACTCTGCCAACATCGTTACGGCCTAGATCTAGCAACATTAGGTGCTCTGCTAATTCCTTTTCATCCTGCAAAAGATCAGTTTCGAGAGCACGGTCCTCTTCCGGTGTTGCACCACGTTTCCGCGTTCCAGCAATTGGGCGAATTGTGATTTCATTATCCATCAAGCGTACTAAAATTTCTGGACTCGCACCGATGATTTGAAAATCACCATAATTAAAAAAGAACATAAATGGCGAAGGGTTCATACGTCGCAATGCACGGTACATCGCGAAAGGGGGCAGATCAAATTCTTGAGTCCATCTTTGGGCTGGAACAACCTGAAAAATGTCCCCTGCTTTTATATATTCTTTAGCTTTATTGACTGCTGCAAGGTAATCTACTTTGGAAAAGTTTGATTTAGGGGCGCCCACCTTGCCAGAGCCTGTAAGATCTCTGTGTTCGGATTCAACTGGACGATTAAGATCACGCAACGCGTCCATAACCCTTTCTGCGGCTTGAGCATATGCGGCTCGGGCCGTCAGACCAGATCCGTACCACGCAGGAGCTACAACCGTTACCTCGCCCTTGACGCCATCCAGCACCGCAACAACAGTTGGACGAATCATTACTGCGTCAGGGAGCTCTAATGGGTCAGGGTTCACATTCGGTAGATGCTCAACCAGTCTGATCATGTCGTATCCAAGATAACCAAAAAGCCCCGCGGCCGCCGGAGGTAAATCTTGTGGTATCAAAATGCGACATTCTCTTATTAATGCTCGCAAAGTATCTAATGGATTACCAGTTTGTTCTTTAAACCTGTTGGGATCGTATCGGGCATCTCGATTTACTTCGCTTTTTATTCCGCGGCAGCGCCAGATAAGATCGGGCTTGAGGCCCACTATTGAATAGCGTCCTCTCACTTCCCCACCGGTCACACTTTCTAATATAAAGCTGTCCTTCTGGGCTCCGGACAATTTTAACATTAGGGATACAGGTGTATCGAGATCCGCTGCTAGTCTCGAATAGACAAGTTGATTTTCACCATTACTATGCTTAACTTCAAATTCTTCAAAAGTTGGAACGAGGTTCACTTTTCTACCTGTTTCCAAGAATATTAGTAGTTATCGACTGTACAGTTACTTGGTTAATATTAATGTCAATACCATCCCGCGCCGCATTGCTGAAAGCCTCAAAGATGTCTTGTGAGATGGCAGCTTTGATCCGATTGCCTACAATTTCTTTTAAAGCTTTGACTTGATCACTTTCGAAATCACCTGCATTTTCAACAGTTGGGATGATAATCAACGCGCCTAGCACATCTTCAATAATAGCTGCAGTTCCCAGTTCTGTTTCAAAAGCTTTTGCTACCATCGTAGGGGGGGCGCCATCGATTGTATCGCCACGTGTCACACCTAGTTCAGTCATTTCGACCAAGCCAAAGCTCTTCAGTGGTGTTTGAGTAGAGACCTCTGCTGCAACTTCTGATGCACGATCAATAATTGCTGCTTTTAGGTTTTGTGCTGCAAAAGCGGCTTGCACTTCGAGGCGCACCTCATTTAAAGGTTTTAACTCCGCGTCGATATTACCATCAAGACGA
This sequence comes from Planktomarina sp., assembly GCA_028822275.1. Lineage (GTDB taxonomy): Bacteria > Pseudomonadota > Alphaproteobacteria > Rhodobacterales > Rhodobacteraceae > Planktomarina. The sequence goes on from JAPKEA010000225.1 coordinate 3,235, forward strand.
ATAGCAAATATCCCACCTCCATTGATGGATGCAATGGTTGGGAAGTTGTCTGCGGTCAATGTAGTTGCTGCTAGTTTGAACGCGTCAAAGTCTGATATCCCACCACTAGCTGAAACATGCCATTCAAAAACACCGAATTCCATGTCTGTTTCAGCCGCAATATCTTCAAGCGCGGCACCACCCGCAAGCAAATCGTCAACATCTTCGGAAATCGCTACTATTTCGTTTGCTGCGGCATCTAACGAAGCTTCCATTCGAAGTTGATCTTTAACAGTGTCATAAGCTTGTATTGATCCATCAAGAATGGCGGACACACGAAAAAGTGCAGGACCTAAATTGGTATCTATTGGGCCTACTAACCCCGGCTGCATCAAAGAGAATACTGCATCTCCAGCATCATCTAAGATGGTTTTTTCAACAATTCCTAAATCAACATCTGCTAAAGTTAGGCCACGATCAGATACGGCACTTTCAAAAGTTAATGTGCCAGCAACAATCTCATCCATTGCATCTTGTGCTTTAGAGCGTTCAGAAAATATTAAACGCTCTACCATGCGCGATGGTGCTTGATTGAATTCATCTATACGAATCTCATATACTGACCTTAAAGTTTCTTCGGAAATGTCCATCGAGCTGGCTAGCATTTCTGGTGACAACCAGATGTAACTGATTATCTTGGCGGCAGGTTTTGTGAACTTCTTCGGATTCTCAATGTGAAAAGCCACTAAATCAGATTCTGTACCTTCTGATGTCTCTGCAGCGATGTTCGCCGCAGAAATTCTGGCCCAGCTAAAGTCCCGGTTTTGGGTAATGAAGGAAACTATCGCGTCTTCGTAGGCTGGAGCTGCTTCAATGCCTGTTAAAACTGCTTGTTGAAGAATTTTTCGTGCTCCATCTTCGCGAAGAGATGCCTCAAAGTCACCCTCGCTAAGATTGTTGCGCCGTAGAACTTCACCGTATGAAACCCGATCAAACATGCCGTTAAGTCCCAAAAAAGCTGGAATTTTTTGTAACTCGGCACTTACACGTTCATCACCCATAGACAAGCCAAGATCCGTCACAAGCTGATCCAAAGCGCGGGTATTGATCACGCGGTTCAGTGCTTGCTGATCAATGCCAATTGTTTGAACCTCCTCTTGTGTCAAAGCCCGCCCGATTTGCTGTTGCAACCTATTGATTTCATTCTGAAGAGCGTTGCTGTAAGACGTAATAGACACTGATTTGTCTCCCACAGTTCCCAAAGAACGCTGCGTGCCATTGAGACCCGCTGCACCAAAGCCAATCATACCAAACATCAGTAATCCTATGATGATCCATACAGCTAACTTGCTAGCGCTTGATTTCTTCTTCGTTGGCATGGGGATGGTCCCTTTATTATATTTTACGAATTCTTAAGCTACACGCTGATCTACAGCAAGCGTGTTACAGAATTACTTTTTCTAAACGGTCAAACAAAAGATTGATCCGATGGGCATCTATATTTGCAAATGCTATTCGCAGTTGACCTTCGCCGCTTCGATCTGTGTCTGTAACAAACATTGTGCCTGGCAAAGTAAGTATCGAGGCATTGCTTACAAGGTGTTTTGCCAGTGTATTTGAAGAAATATTAAATGGATGTTTAAGGTATGCAAAATAGGCGCCCAGGCCCAAAAGCTCCCAACCTTTAGCAGCGAGACCTGGGAAGTTCTTTTTGATTAACGACCGACGGCTCAATATTTCT
>JAPKEA010000226.1 GCA_028822275.1 Planktomarina sp.
GCATACGACTTAGAGCCTGCTCCATGGTAAAAACAGAGTCACGGTCCATTACGAAAGGACGAAAATCATCTTTAGTACGAATACGCGCATAGCCTTGCATTAAATCAAGCAGATTTGCAGTATAGTGTATTTTTTTTCGGTGCATCATACTCTCAGTAACACCACGCACAAATCGGTCACGCCCAATCCTGTCTCGTGCCATCAACTTAGCCGCAGTATCGCGCATTGCTTGTAACCGCTCGAGTTGAAAGGCTAAATATGATGCCAAATCAGCGCCTGATGGCCCTTCCTCTGATGGGTCGAGTGGTAAAAGCAATCTCGATTTTAAAAAAGCAAGCCAAGCCGCCATTACCAGATAATCAGCAGCAAGCTCAATACGCAGATCTTTAGCTTTTTCAATAAATTTCAAATATTGTACAGCAAGGTCCAAAATAGAGATTTTGCGTAGATCCACTTTTTGAGAGCGAGACAGAGACAACAACAAATCCAGCGGGCCTTCATACCCATCGACATCCACTATCAAGATTTCTGACACAAGGCGTTCAGCAGTTGTTCTGTGCTCAAATAACTCTTCTTGCATCAACGCTACTCATTCATCAGAGAAATTAATTCAGCTTTCAACTGCTGAATATCAACGGGGACGGGCTTAGGTCGCTTCATAATCATATGTTCAACTCGCTGGAGTGTTTGACCTATCACAGGTTCCGAAATTTCAGCCAGAATTTGCATTTCCCTGAAATTGGCGTTGCAATGTAAAACCAGATCGCAACCCGAATGCCACGCTTTTTGGGCTCGCGCTACCATACCACCTTGCAAGGCATTCATTGATATATCATCTGTCATCAGTAGACCATCAAATTTTATATTGTTTCGAATCAGATCAATTATTATTTTAGAATGAGTGGCCGGGTGCATTGGATCAATATCTTGGTACACCAAATGTGCTGTCATCCCCATGCTGATATGATTTAGTTTACGAAAAACATCAAAATCAGATTGCGCTAAATCAGACTTTGTAGCGGATACTAAAGGTAAGGCCATATGCGAGTCCAACTGTGCACGTCCGTGACCGGGGATATGTTTTAAAACTCCAGACACGCCACCATGACACAGACCCAAGTTCATAGCAGAAGCATTGGAAATTACTGTTTCTTTATCAATGCCATAACAGCGACTGCGTAGCACAGTATGCGTATTTGGCCGTGCTATATCGCCAAGAGGTGCGCAGTTTACATCGATGCCACTGCTGTAAAGATTTTCAGCAATCAACCTGCCTCGTAGCCAAAACAGTCTTGTACAGTTAATATGATTAGCCTGGTCCAGTGCTGCTGGAAACTCAAACCAATGCGGAGCGCCCAAACGTGCTACACGACCGCCTTCTTGGTCTATCATAATCGGTGCTTTCCACCCAACGGCCTCCCGCAACGCAGCACATAGACCCCTTATTTGATAAGGGTTATCAAGGTTTCGGGCAAATAAAATGAAACCGAAAGGTTGGCTTTTTGAGAAGAACGCAAGCTCTTGAGGACTGACTCTCAAGCCCTCACAACCAAATATCAGGGGGGCAACTTGCAAATACGATCCTGCCCTAATTGATAACTACGGAATAGCATTCAGCATTTTGACTATTCAAAGCACTACATAGACGTCTTGCCTCGCCTTGGTCTGCAAAGCCTTGAACTCTAAGCCGATAAATCGTCCCACCACCGACCACCGCCTTTAATATGATATGCTGTTTCCCTACTAAATAGTCTCCGTGTTTTTTTGATAGGCTTATCCAAGCGTGCATAGCAATTTTTTTACTACTAAATGCACCAAGCTGAGCCATGGGCGTACCGAGGGAGATAACTTGTGGAGAAAACGCTACATATTTTGATACCTGTGACTTGATACTAATAAAAGACCGCCCACGTGGGCGTGGCGAGTGAGTAGTGCCCAATTCAACAACTACCATAACCGTATTAGAACCAACTAGGGGTACTTTTTCGCTGGAAAGCAGTTTTGGAATGGTGAGCTCACTGTTTGATCGAGTTACCGTATGGACGGCATTATTATTATCGAGCTTAGGTAGTTTTACATCAGGGACGAAGGGTTCCTGCGATGCCACTATTAAAGAAGGATCCGCTTCAAGCAAACCCGAGGCTGCCATTAATATAGAGGTTGGTTGATCCTCTGCCTGCAAATCAATTGGACGTGGTGCCAACTGTAGTATCTCTTGGAAAGGCAATTTAATTTGACTGCTTGAAACTTCATTTACAGTCAACCCTTGATGGGAAGCTAAAACTCCACCAGGTTCTCCTGGGGTTGTCCGCATTGGCCCATCTAAAGCCCTAACAACGGGTACACCAGAACTGTCACGCAAAATCATTTGTGTGCCCCATCCAACAATGCCTAAGAAAACTATTACAGAAATTATAGACCCAACTATATTCGCATAAACTACTAGGCCGGCACGCTTGGTGACTACCTGCACCTCATCAGTCACGTCTGCCATTTTGCCTCACCGCCCAGGTGGAGTCCTGAGTCTTCTGGAACTGCCTTATTAATTCCAACACTAAAGTTATTTTATCGCATTTCTTGTGCCGGGGTAACCCCTAGGATAGTTAAGCCACTTGAAATAACAATGGCTGTGGCCCGAATAAGGGCGATTTTTGCCTGACTTGTGTTATGATTACCTTCTTGCAGAAAACGTAGCGTTGGAATGTCGTTACCTTTATTCCATAGCGTGTGGAACTCAGACGCCAGATCATAAAGATAAAAGGCTATCCTGTGGGGCTCATTAGATCGAGCTGCGATCTCAATTAACCGTGGAAATTCTGCAAGTTTAGCGGCCAAACTAAGCTCCGCTATGTCGTTTAAACTCGACAAGTCAGCAGAGATTAAAACACCGTCGTCAACGGAGATCCCCGCTGTCACTGCTTTGCGCAGAACTGATGAAATCCGGGCATGAGCATATTGAACGTAGAAGACAGGGTTTTCTTTAGTTTGCTCCAGCACTTTATCGAAATCAAAATCTAACGGGGCGTCATTTTTACGAGTTAGCATAACAAAACGGGTTGCATCTGCACCTACCTGCTCGACCACATCACGTAGGGTTACGAATGTACCAGCCCGCTTAGACATCTTAAAAGGTTCACCATTTTTGTATAAACGCACCAGTTGGATCAATTTGATATCAAGCGTAGTTTTTCCGCCCGACAAGGCTGATACAGCTGCCTTCATTCGTTTAACATAGCCCCCATGATCTGCACCAAATACATCAATCAACTGGTCATAACCACGAGTTACCTTGTCGTAATGGTAGGCTATGTCTGGAGCAAAATAAGTCCAGCTCCCATCAGACTTTTGCACCGGTCGATCCACATCATCACCATAGTCAGTTGACTTAAAGAGGGTTTGCTCTCGAGGTTCCCAATCTTCAGGTTTTTTACCTTTTGGTGGCTCCAATACTCCCTGATATATTAATTTTTTAACTTTTAAGTCATCGATTGCCGCTTCGATACGACCAGTACCGTAAAGCGATTTTTCCGAATAAAATACATCCATTTTTACGCCCAAAGACAGTAAATCAGCCTTAATCAATTCCATCATCGCGTTGGTTGAAAAATCACGAACTTCGGCCAGCCAAACCTGTTCGCCTTGCCCAATATAGGCGTCACCAACCTTAGCTTTCAGCGCTAGGCCAACATCTATCAGATAGTCTCCTGGATAGGTCCCATCCTCAAAGGCTACCTTTTGGCCATGGGCTTCAAGATACCGCAAGTAAACTGAGCGGGCTAAAACATCGACCTGCGACCCACCATCATTAACGTAATATTCCCGTGTTACGTCAAAGCCAGCAAAATCAAGTAATGAGGCCAAGGCATCACCAAATACGGCCCCACGTGTATGGCCTACATGCAGTGGGCCAGTTGGATTTGCTGAAACGTACTCTACATTGACCTTTATCCCAGCACCAGTTTCAGCACGGCCATAACCCGAAGGGTTTTCTAAAATTGCTCTTAAAACGCCGCTCCACACCGTAGGTGTAAGTCGTAGATTAAGAAAACCAGGACCTGCAACATCAACACTTTCAACCCTTGTATCGGCGGTTAGCAAGGCAACTAACTTTTCTGCAATATAACGCGGCTGACTTTGCGCTGACTTGGCTAAAACCATAGCAGCATTTGTAGCCATATCTCCGTGGGCTAGATCCCTTGGGGGTTCGACAGTCACAGAGTCAAAGTCAAGTCCATCTGGCAAATCTCCTTGCACTTGCATGTGACGCAAGCTGTCAAGAACGAGGCTACGGATATCAGAAAAAAGGTTCATATCATTATCCCAAAGTGAGTTTTGGTTTAGCGAATTCTACCGGCAGGTCAACGCACCCTTTGCAATCGATTATGCTCTTGTTGCGCAAACCTATCCGTCATGCCAGCGATGTAATCCGAAACAACCCGCGCTTTTTGCGGATCAGTAGCATCTACTTCAACTGCCATAACCCAATCTTTTGGCATAAGGGCTGGATTGTTCATGAATTTATAGAATAAATCACGCACAACTTTGGATGCATGTTCGCGCTGGTCCATGACCCTTGGGGCTCTATACATATTCTCAAACAAAAAAAGTTTTATTTCTTTGATGTCAAGCCAAAGCTTTGAAGAAAACTGAACAACAGCATTATCGAGATTTCTAATATCTTGCGCTGATCGTACCTTTGTTTGGCTTAATAAATTCAAGCTTGCAGTAATAACATCTTCGACCATAGCGCCAAACACCCGACGGAGGGCCTCATGCCTGCGGCGATGATCGTCGAGGTTTTTATAAAGAAAGTCTACTTCAGCAAAAGCAGGCCCAACAATAGGCAACTGTGCAGCTTGCACATCAGTGAAGAGGCCAGCCCTTAGGCCATCGTGCAAGTCGTGGTTATTATAAGCTATATCATCGGCTAAAGCGGCTACTTGAGCTT
>JAPKEA010000227.1 GCA_028822275.1 Planktomarina sp.
CATTGCAGAAACTAATTACGGACAGACCTTAACTGATTACTTACTAAGTGAGTTCAGTAAGCCTAGTGAAAAATGTGCCGTTTTATGGGGCTGGTATGTTTTAAAAGATTTTATAAATTGCATTCAGCAATTGAAATGCTAGGCTTAGCCATCTAGAAAATTTATGGAGATTACACATGCTATTGAAACCATTTGTATCCGCTTTTCTTCTGAGTATGGCCACTGTCGCTACAGCCCCTGTAAGTGCAGTCGAAATCATGAAATTTCATCATAACCTTCCTGCTGGATCGGCCACAGATTTGGGTGCTCGAAAATTTGAAGCAATCGTTGAAAGTAGGACTGATGGAGCGATCGATGTACAAATATTCCCAAATAATGCCCTTGGAGATGATGTGGAAGCCGCGCAACAAATGCAGTTTGGCGCTGTGCATGCGGCACCTATTCCGACAGCTAAATTGTCAAATTTCAACCCTTCTTTGCAGTTAATTGATTTACCATTTCTTTTTCCATCACCCGCTGTGACTTACAAAGTACTCGATTCAGCGACTGTTGGCGGAGAATTACTTGAAGAACTATCTTCCTCAGGCTTTAAAGGAGCTGCTTTTTGGGAAGCTGGTTTTAAGCAATTAACCTGCAATAGGCTCATCGAGAGCCCAGCTGATTATATTGGTCAAAAAGTCCGCGTGATGCAGAGTCCATTGCTAATTGCGCAGTTTGAAATGCTTGGCGCTGCGGCAATCCCAATCGCTTTTTCCGAAGTTTATACGGCGCTTCAACAAGGCGTAGTCGATTGTCAAGAAAACCCTATTATTACAATCAACACAATGAAATTTTTCGAAGTCCAAGATTATATGATGTTGTCTAACCACGGTTATCTTGGTTCTGCCTTAATTTTCTCAAAGGTTTGGTTTGATGCGAAAGATGCAGCAACTCAGAAAATTTTAATGGATGCAGCGATCGAAGCTGGTGCCTATCAGCGGGTAGTTTCTGCAGAACAAGCAAAAACACTATTGAAGGATATCATAGCAGAAGGCTCAACCACCGTTGTGAAGATGACACCAGAGCAAATTGCAAGCTTCTCAGAAGCCATGAAGCCTGTGCACGAATTGTTTGCTGACAAAATTGGCGTCGATCTGCTGACAGCAGCATATAATGAGATCTCCACCAGTCAATGATCTAGAAACTATTTGATCGGCGAAGGCAGCAGCGCTTTCGCCGGTAAGGATATAAAAATGCCTTTGCTTAATCCTTTTTTTAAAATACTCGATCGATGCTTGGAGGCGATCGAAGTAACCAGTGCGGCGATCTTGCTTTCAAGTGCTGTCTTTGTGGTTTTAGCGGATATTTTATCGCGAACAGTATTGGGGCACTCGATTTCATGGGCCACTGAATTGGCGCGCTATGCGATTATTTGGATGGTATTTATTGGTAGTAGCCTCGCTGCCCGCACAGGAGCTCATATAACAATAGATGTTGCTGCAGAGCTATTACCAGCAAAATTTGCACGCATTTTGCTACTTTTTGCTTCAATACTTTCTGCCATCGGATGTGCACTGATCGCCTATCTGGGACAAACCTTAGTATCAATGATGATGATGTTTTCTCAAAAGTCGCCTTCGCTAGAAATACCCATGTGGATTATTTACTGCATCATACCAGTCTCATTTTTTATGATGAGTGTGCGGTTCATACAAGCTGGCTTTGCCATTCAAATGGATCAACGTCGCTTAAACCTCGCCGCAAGTGCTGGTTAATAGGATTATTAAATGCCCTCTCTTTTCGCTGGTACGCTAGGCTTTTTTATTCTTTTGGGAGTGCCAATATTTTTGACATTGCTCATCCCTGTTATAATTTTCTTGGTGATGTTTACGGACACGCCAGCAATTTTGGTCATCCAGCGTTTATTTTCTGGAATTGATCAATTTCCCTTGATGGCAATCCCATTCTTTATTTTGGCGGGCAACATTATGGCTCAAGGCGGCCTGTCTGGGCGTTTAATCCGTTTGGCAAATTCCCTAGTCAGTCCCTTCTCTGGCGGACTTGCGATGACCACTGTTGCAAGCTCAATGTTTTTTGCAGCCATATCCGGCTCGAGCCCTGCGACCGTGATTGCAGTTGGTAAAGTGATGCTGCCTGCAATGATTAAAAAAGGCTATCCTAGAGCGTTTACAATAGGTTTATTAATGAGCTCCGGGTCATTAGGAATCATCATTCCTCCTTCGATTTTTATGATCGTCTATGGAGCTGTGACAGGCGTGTCGATTGGCGCTTTATTTTTGGCAGGAATTGGCGCTGGCGTACTCTATGGAGTGGTTTTTTTAATTGTCTGTTCTGCTTATGCTAAGGTGAATAGTATTCAACGACAGGCCTCTTGGGATAAAGTTGAAATCACAGCTGCTTTGAAGGACAGCTTATGGGGTCTGGCGGCGCCAATGCTAATTCTTGGTGGAATTTATGGTGGAATTTTCACCCCGACTGAGGCTGCCGCAGTTGCAGTTTTCTATGCTGCAGTCGTAACAATGTTGGTTTACCGCGAATTGACCTTCAAGTTGATGATTGATTGCATTGTTCAAAGTGCTCTGACCTCTGGTCAGGTTATGATCATTATTGCAGCCGCCTCTGCGTTCTCATGGTATTTAACTACCTCGGGGTTTGCCACCAGTGTCTCGGGATTATTGTCCGGTATGAATGACAATCCACTTTTGCTCTTACTAGTGATTAACCTTATCGTCATCTGCGCAGGCATGGTGTTGGATCCCAATTCAATCATTATTATATTGGTTCCTTTTATTGCGGTCGTTGCTGATCAGGCCGGGATTAACCCCATTCATTTAGGTATTGTTTTGTCGGTTAATGCGGCAATCGGTATGTTCTCTCCCCCTTTTGGTCTCAATCTTTTTGTGGCCACCGGATTGGGGGCAACCTATCGAGAGGCCATCATGGGGTCTTTGCCTTTTATAGGGGCGGCGCTGATTGCACTTTTGATTATCACTTATGTTCCGCAGGTGTCCCTGTGGCTCCCATCCTTGGTATATCCTGGAGCTGAGCTTTAAAGTGACAGAACTGCAGTCAAAATTATTTTGCATAAAGGAGAGTATAATGGAGATTAACATTCCAGAGGTTGTTACCGAAATGCTGGTAGCGTTTCAATCTTATGAAACAGCCTTGGTCACTAATGATGTTGCGCAGTTAGACTTATTATTTTGGGAAGATACCAATGTCGTCAGATATGGTGTTACTGAAAACCTATATGGTGCGGTTGAAATTTTGGCATTTCGTAACGCTAGGCCTTCGAGTGGACTGGGCCGCACACTGCACAGAACTGTTATCACAACATTCGGCTATGAGTTTGCCACAGCTAATTGTGAGTTCACAAAAAAGATATCCTCGCGGATTGGCCGTCAAAGTCAGACATGGGCTAAACTGGACGGATCATGGACGATAACATCCGCGCATGTTTCATGGATGGAGACTTAAGTTAAAGCGAAAAAGTAGATGATTGGGGTTTTTAACAAAGAGGAAATAACGATGGATGATACAGTCAATGCTTTCAAGCATCAGTTTACCCTAAAAGGCGCAACAATTGGACCACTATCTGGCTTGACGTTTGGCGCAAAGGACCTTTTTGATATAGCAGGTAAGGTAACTGGATGTGGTAATCCTGAGTGGGAAAAGACCCATTTGCCCGCAACAGAACACGCGCCAGCGGTTAAAACGCTGTTGAATGCGGGGGCCACCCTTTTGGGCAAGACCCATACTGACGAGCTGGCCTATAGCTTGATGGGTGCAAATGCCCATTACGGGACTCCCACCAACAGCGCAGATCACAGGCGGGTACCCGGTGGATCTTCGTCTGGATCGGCTGCGGCTGTTGCAGCTGGATTGGTAGATATAGGCCTTGGGAGTGACACTGGTGGCTCGGTACGCTTGCCTGCGTCATTTTGTGGTGTTTGGGGGATACGGACAACGTTTGGAGCCTTATCCCTGGAAAAAGCCATGCCTTTCACGCGTGATTTTGACACGATAGGATGGTTTGCAAAAACGCCAGAGTTGATGATGTCGACTGCCCAAAGTTTTGATATGCCAAAAGGCGCGCTTGTTAAAACTGTTTTATTTCCTGTTGACGTTTGGGCACGAGCTGATGCTCGGACAGTTGAGGCATTAGCGCCATTAATGGCAAAAATTACTGCTGAAGTAGATGAAATACGTCCCATCGTGTTGGCTCCCGAGGGTTTGTTAGTTTGGCGTGAGACTTTTCGGATTATTCAAGCCGCGCAAATTTGGCAAATCCACGCAGATTGGATTTTAGCAAATACGCCTAATTTTGGACCTGGGATCGCAGAGAGGTTTGAATTAGCGTCCAAAATCACAAACTCAGAGTTGCGAAGTGCTATGAGGCAGCGCGATCAGATTGCCGAGCGGTTAAGCACTATACTGCAGCAGACCGCGGCTTTGATTATGCCCACCAGCCCAGGCCCCGCACCCTTCACAGATGCAACCGCTGCCACGCTTGACGATTTTCGGATGCGCTCATTTGATATGCTCTGCATTGCAGGCCTTGCAGGGCTACCCCAGATAACAATGCCTGTGGATGCCGTTGATAATGGCCCCGTGGGCCTTAGCGTTGTCGGTGTCCAAGATCAAGATAGGGCCCTTATTGAGTTTGCGTCTCGACTAAAGTCGCTTTGAGTAAACTGGACCTTTATCCGTCGCCTTTTTAATTTAAGTTTTGTATTGCTAGGATTCATCTGAATTCTTTCGGTTGGATACTCTAAATTCTATTCAAAAATTGCGAAAAAAGAAGTCTGTTTCCAATGGAAATGAAATAAAAAAATGCATGCCGCTGAAAAAGGATGGCTAACCACCCACCCGCAATCAATCCCTTTGAGCCTATTCTGTTGAGTCAAATCTATTGAGATTTTCTCTTTGTTTCTTACTCACCTTC
>JAPKEA010000228.1 GCA_028822275.1 Planktomarina sp.
CTGCACAAATATATAATTTCTAAAGTACTGCTAACTTGCGTTAATATTGATTTAAAGTTTTTATTCATTGTTGTTCTCCTCGTTTATGAATTTGTACACTAGCTACTAACTTTCACCAGCATACCTTCTCTCTTTTCTATGCCGGGTAGTAAATCAATACCTAACCCCGGCAGGTCTGACACTGTTATTTGACCATCTGTGACTCTCGCCATGTCAGTAACAAAATCTTTATACCACCCATTATAGAATGCTCTAACTGACTCTTGAACCATGGCATTATGTGCGTGCAACGATAGGTGTGTTGATGCCGTAAGGACAACCGGGCCAGTACAATCGTGAGGTGAAATAGGTAGGTGCCATGCATCAGCCATAGCTGCAATATTACGCCCTTCCGAGATACCGCCACACCATGAAAGATCAATCATGATCACGCCAGCTGCGTTAACGGATAAAAGGTCTTTAAATGAAGCTTTACCACCTAATGTTTCTGAAGCGCATATAGGTGCTTTTGATTTTTGTGCGTATCGAGGTAGCTCGCTAAAAGAGTCCATTCTAAATGGATCTTCATGCCAAAAAGTATCAAATTCTTCCAGCGCACTTGCTATCTTTATGGCTGTTGGCAAGTTCCAAAGAGAATGAAATTCCACCATGATATCCATTTTATCGCCAACCGCTTTGCGGATTTTTCGGAAGGGTTCCAAAGCAAGATTTAAGTCTTGAGGCAAAATATAATTACCTTGGTTTTGTTCTGCGTATTTATCAAAAGGCCAAATTTTCATGGCGGTGATGCCGGAATCTAACAACGACAATGCTACTTCGTCAGCACAATTAAGAAATCCATTTAGATCATCAAACCCCGTCTCGCCTGAAGCACCAAGCCCCCAATTTGAAGAACTCTGAGTTATTGACGATCGGACATAATGTGAACCCGCACAAGTATTGTACGTTCTTATTGAGTCGCGACATTTTCCACCTAACAATTGATAAACGGGTTGACCCGATACTTTTCCAAACAGGTCCCAAAGGGCAATATCAATTGCTGAATTAGCACGCATTTCGACGCCAGTACCCGAAAAACCAAGATATCCTCTCAACTCTCTAGACAACTTCTCTATCTCGAGTGGGTTTTTCCCAATGAGTTTTTGCTGTGCAAAATCATGGATATACGCCTCAATCGCAGCGGCACCAAAGAAAGTCTCCCCAAGCCCATGAATACCCTCGTCAGTGTGAATTCTGACCCAAATAATATTTTCATGCTCTGTTGTTCTGAGCGTCTCTATTCTTGTTATTTTCACAGGAACTCCCAAAAATCAAGTAATCTTTCATATTATCTTATTTGTCAAAATAAGCGACTTAAGTCATATTTAGTGCTTTTCAACTCGTTTTGATATTATCTTATTATACATACTACCATATACCTGTCAATTACCTATTTATGCTGTAATATATCGATTAACGAGATTTCTGATAGTATCTTATAACAAGGAACCACAGTGATGAGCAATTTGGATGTATGTTTTGACGCCAATAACATCGTGGGGGAGTCGCCTTTTTGGAATGAATACGATTCCACGATCAACTGGATTGATATCATTGGTAAAAAGGTCTGTAAGTACTCTATAAGTACCAAAAAATACCATGAATGGACGTATGACGAATTTGTGTGCGGTCTGATACCTATCAGCGCCAATAAGGTTGCTGTGGCATTAACCCACGATCTAATTGAATTGAACGTAACAACGGGTGACTCACTCCCTATTATTACTCTAGAAAAGATGCAGCCTGATAACCGAATTAATGAAGTAAAATGCGATCCATCCGGGCGGTTGTGGGTAGGAACGATGAAGAACAACATCAAAGCAGATGGCAGCCCAAAGGATCTTGATGCATCAACGGGCTCGCTGTACAGAATTGATTCTCGCGATTGCATTAATACTATTGAATCTAATATAGGTATTTCCAACACATTGGCGTGGGACTCGGAAAGTAATTTTTTTTACTTTGCTGACAGCGTTGCAAATAAAATATGGCAATATCATTACAATGCAGAAACGGGTGGAGTTGACAAAAAAACTACGTTTGCTTCAACTCTTCTAGCTGGCTCACCCGACGGTTCAGCTATTGATATAAGTGGTAATTTATGGAATGCACGTTTTGGGGATGGCGCGGTTATATGTATCAATAAAGAAGGTGATGTCATCAAAAAAATACTACTGCCAGTGACCAACCCAACAAGCTGTGCTTTTGGGGGCGAAAACTATGACACTCTATTTGTCACCTCGGCAACTTTCAGCTTATCTCATGAACAACTGGCTAAGAATCCGCTGGAAGGCAGCGTAATCGCAATAAAAGTTGGCGCGATTGGTGTTCCAGGAACTTCGTGGAAATTTGATTTTTAATCCAGATCATTAGTGCTTAGACCAAGACCACTATCGATGAGAAAAATGTGCAAAGTGATGCATTTTATTTCTTAGTTCATGCGTCGCTTTGAATTAGTTTAATAGCTTGAAATGATATTTCCAATTGGATGTTAACCCTAATACTTTACATTAAAGTTCGAACGGGCAATTAAATACTAGGTATTTACTTTTTAAGAGTACCCATCACTAATTCTTCTTCTGCTTTCTGAATAATATATTTCATGGTGATTTCAGCACCTTCTACATCTCCAGATGCTATTTTCTCATATAAAGCGCGATGTAATTTTTTTCCTGAATCCGATTCGATTACTGCTGTCTGCTGCACTTGAAAACTGCCTTTCAGTATTTGTTTAATCACCGTGCGGAATTGAATCAAAAATTCATTTTTACACGCATGAAACATACTCATGTGAAATGTAACATCCGCGTTTAAATATGCTTCGGGAGTCGTTGCTTCTTCCATTAGAATTAAAGCTTTCTCCATTTTTTTTAAATCGCTATCGCCTGCTTTTCGTGCCGCTAATTTTACAACACTCGGTTCAATAGCGCTTCGTAGCTCAACTAAACTCATTTTGAAATCTTCATCGACACCGTGCTCAAACAACCAGCGCAGAACATCTTTATCAAACAAGTTCCAATTGCTTCTCGGGCTTACTAGTGTCCCTGCTTTTTGACGAGTTTCAATGAGTCCTTTTTCAACTAAAGTCTTCACTGCTTCTCTAAGTACGGTACGGCTTACGCCGACTATATCACAAAGCTCTTGTTCTCTAGGAAGAGTAGCGCCGGGAATCAGTCCATTAACTACAATACGGCGGCCAATAATCTGAGCAACTGATATCGTCAGCTTATCGACAGAGTTTGCTTTAAAGTGAAGCTCTTCATCGGTCAATGTATAGCTAATATCCTGATTTTTACTCGTTTCAACTAACAGCTGTGTCATAACATACTCATTTCAAATTTGTAGGAAGCGACCATAAATTCACAGTAATTCAGAAAAACAACGCCCTCGCCCAACCCCGTATTCTCGTTGTTTATAGCGCCTATATTATGTGACATAGGTTCAATACAGAAGTAGTTCTCACCGGGCGGTGTAAATAACATGAGATAGGGAGTTTTGCTCTTCAATTGGGTTAATAACCCTCCTCTCTTTACAGAGGCTAAGCCCGACCAATCGGCATAACATAAATTCCTCCATACCTTTGGTAACTTGGAATAGTTTGTAAACGCCAATTCTGGAGGAAGAGATATAGTTTCCGTAGGTAGATGCTCTGGACCTTCCAGTACAACACTCTTTGCGTCGAACTGCAATTGGCTACCGTCCACAAGAAAATACGGATGAATCCCAAGGCCGTATGGTAAACGGTTTTCTGACAAATTCTTAACTGCCAAATTTACAATGAGAGCGTTATCCGCCAATTTGTATTCTAACTCTGCCTCATATTTGTAAGGATTGTCAGGCTCATCAACGGCCAAGCGTAATTGAACAGACTCAGTGGTTGCTTTGGATATATTCCATGATGAAATCCATCCGTCGCCATGGCAAGCATGTGGCTCCTGACCAAAATTTGGCTTCAGATTATAAAATTTTCCGTCAACTTCAAACTCGTTGTTTTTTATCCTATTGCAATAAGGTACTAATGGAAACATCGACATCTCTACTGGAGAATCAGTTCCGGTCGCCGCTCTCAATACAGGCAGGTGTTCACCCTTATGTTTATAGTAAAATCTTGAAATTGAGCCACCAACTTCAGAGTTAATTTCAACGATGACAAAATCATTCTCCATTACAAGCATATTGCTAACCTTCCATATACCAACCGCCATTGACGTGTATGTTTTGGCCAGTTATAAATTTCGCTTTTTTACCCGCAAGGAACACAATTGCATCGCCAATGTCAGATGGCTCACCTCGATGCTTTAGTGCTTGGTTTAATAATACTTTTTCATTGTACTGTTCCCACTCATCACCAAATACTCTTTGCTCAGCTTCAGATGGGATAGCGCCTGGGCTTATTGCGTTTACGCGGATATTCCACGGCCCCAATTCTCTTGCCAAAGAGCGAGTCAAACCCAGCAATTCACCTTTGGAGGCAACATAAGGTACAAAATTTTCCCATGCGCCGTTCATAGTAATGCTACAAAGATTTACAATGACACCCTGTTCTTTTTCTTTCATATGAGGAGTAACGGCTTTTGTCAAAGCAAACGCCGAATGACCATTAATTCGCAGGACCTGTTCGTATTCTTCTATTGAGAAATCCTCAATAGGTTTTAGTGGGATTACAGCTGCATTGTTTATCAATACATCAATGCCACCAATGTCTTCTGCCAGTCGAGAGACAATAGAATGCGTCTTCGTTAAATCGGAAAGGTCACATTTAATAAACTTAATAGTTTGATCTTTTGATGCTCCTTCAGCCAAACTGGCTGCATATTTTTCACCGATATCAACATCAAGATCAATCAGATATAGGTTATAACCTTCAGCCAGAAAACAATCCGCCTCTGCTTTAC
>JAPKEA010000229.1 GCA_028822275.1 Planktomarina sp.
TCAGCCATTATCTTTAAAGCCTTGAAAACCCTGACACCAAAGAGACCGATAACTCCACCTAAAATAACGGAGAATGCCGATGCTGATAAACCAGACATGAATGACAGTATGACAACTGCCAAAAGCAAGGCGGCTAATGCAACAATTAAATACTCTCCGTCCTTTAAAGCAAATGCCTCTAAACGTCCCACAACTAAATTACGAATGCTAGGTTCGACATATGGCGCTAAAAAACCAGCCACTAGAGAAAGAACAAAGATAAGCATAAAACCAAACTCCTATTGGCAAAGATCCACATCAGAATATGGCCAACATGAGGCCTAGTCTAGCGGTATTCAAGTACGTTTAGGTACAAAAAATGAACGAAAATATTTTTATCTTAACCAAACCTGAGCAAGCAACACAAACGGATCATGATTTTTAGTTTATTATAACCAGTTTTAGTAGATCTGCGCTTTAATTTATACTAGCCGCGCTGCATCGGGGCCGTTACAAAAAAGTTATGACCAAAACCTTTACAATGACTCGCCCTGATGACTGGCACCTACATCTTAGAGATGGTGCAATGTTGACTGCAATCGCACCGGAAAGCGCCCGTGACTTTGGTCGAGCCATTATCATGCCAAATTTGCTTCCACCCGTTGTGACATTCACGCAAGCATTATCCTATAAAAAGCGTATTCTCGCAGCCCTACCGGATGGATCAAACTTTGAGCCTTTAATGACGCTATATCTCAATGAAAAAACTGATAAAAACGACTTGTCGAGAGCGCATGCTTCGGGCCTCGTAAAAGCAGCTAAACTTTATCCTGCGGGCGCTACAACAAACTCTGACAGCGGCGTAAAAGACTTTCACAAGTTACAACCAATATTGGAACACATGGCTGAAATTGGGATGCCTATGTGTGTGCATGGTGAAGTAACCGATCCAGACGTAGACATCTTTGACCGCGAAGCGGTGTTTATAGACCGTATTCTCGATCCCCTGCGCCGTCGCGTACCGGATCTAAAAGTTGTTATGGAACATATAACTACTGAGGAAGGTGCGGAGTATGCAAAATCTGCCCCGGGCAAACTTGCGGCAACCATCACAACTCACCACCTAATAATCAATCGAAATCATATTCTGTCTGGTGGTTTGCGGCCTCATTACTATTGCCTACCTGTTGCTAAACGCGAAAAGCATAGAATTGCCCTTTTAAAGGCTGCCACGAGCGGAAGTGAGTGCTATTTCCTTGGAACAGACAGCGCCCCGCATACCGATGCTGTAAAAGAAACTGCTTGCGGCTGCGCCGGAATTTTTTCCGCAACTAATACCGTTTCTTGCCTCGTTGAAATATTTGAAGCAGCTGATGCCTTGGACCAACTCGAGAATTTTACCTCACTATCTGGACCCAAATTCTATGGGCTTGCTCCAAATGTAGATAAAATCCATCTAACAAAAGGAGCACCTATTTCTTTTCCTAAATTTATTAAAACACATCTTGGACCTGTCACTGTTTTTGATCCAGACATTGATCTTCATTGGCAGGTAACCGATTAACCCGCCAAAAAAAGGCTTTTGAAATGATTCCATCAAGTTTCCCTGACCAATATGAAATAGCGCGTCTTACCGCTCGAATGCTTCTGGAAATCGAAGCTGTTCACTTTAATGCAGACGATCCATTCATTTTGGCATCAGGTAAACCCTCGCCAGCGTATATAGATTGCCGCAAGCTCATCTCCTATCCACGGATCCGAACCACATTAATGGATTTCCTAACTGTCACTGTGATGCGCGATGTGGGCTTTGAAGCCTTCGATAATGTAGCCGGTGGCGAGACTGCTGGTATACCGTTTGGCGCATTGGTGGCTGAACGTATGGCTCTTCCGATGACGTATGTTCGTAAAAAGGCGAAAGGTTATGGGCGTAATGCACGTATTGAAGGTGTTATGACCGAAGACCAGCGCGTATTGTTAGTTGAGGACTTAACCACAGATGGAGGCTCTAAAATTTCATTTGTTAACGCAATTCGTGAAACTGGAGCTCAATGTGCGCATACCGCAGTAATTTTCTATTATGGCATTTTTCCACAAACGAAAAAAACGCTCGGTGATCACGGCGTGAAATTGCATTATC
Organism: Planktomarina sp.; assembly: GCA_028822275.1. GTDB lineage: Bacteria > Pseudomonadota > Alphaproteobacteria > Rhodobacterales > Rhodobacteraceae > Planktomarina. Next base: position 2,120 of record JAPKEA010000229.1, read on the forward strand.
TATGCACATGGTGGGATGTTCTGGCAGAAGCTCGTGCACAAGGTAGCTTTGACGAAGCTACACTGAGCGATGTGGAGAAGTTTTTAGAAGCGCCTGATGCTTGGCAAACCGAACGAATGAATTAATTCAAGTTTTTTTCTACTATGGCTGTGGATGTATTGTGGATAAATCATGGTAACAGATATGCCTCCAAAGAATTACTTTTGATTTGATCCATTTCAGGCACTAGATATTGCGTTAACAAGGCCAACATAAACTTCAAACCTAAAAAATCTCTAACTTATCCACACACAATCCACAAAATTGTACTACGTAGTCAAACCCTTAGATTTAACTTAAACAAAATCTATCGGGGGACCAACATGAATGAGATATCAACGATGCAAGCCGCAGGTATGCCAACAGAGGTTTCATTTGAAGTCCCTCATTCCATCGAAGCAGAACAACAGCTTCTGGGCGCAATTCTAACTAATAATGATCTGTTTGATAAAATAGCATCGATAGTAGAACCCAAACACTTTTATGACCCAGTTCATGCCTTAATTTTTGAAACAGCAAGTGCCCGTATTGCAAAAAATAATCTTGCCAGTCCAGTGACGCTTAAAGCGTTCCTGGACGATGATCCTGGACTTGCTGAGCTTGGTGGGGCGGCGTATTTGGTCCGCCTCGCAGGTGCAGCTATTTCGTCATTCGCGGTTCGTGACTATGCTAACATGATCTATGATTTTGCAATTCGCCGCGAGCTCATTGCTGTAGGCAATGACATTGCCGCCAAGGCCGCTCGTGCTGACGTTGACAGCGAGCCCAAAGAGCAAATTATTGAAGCGGAACAGAAACTATATTTGCTCGCAGAACAGGGTCAAACTGAGCAGGGCTTTCAATCATTTTTAACTGCTGTCACAGATGCGGTTAAGGTAGCAAACGCCGCTTATCAGCGTGAAGGCGGTTTAGCTGGAGTATCCACCGGCTTAATAGATTTGGATAAAAAACTGGGCGGCTTGCATAAATCAGATTTACTCATTCTTGCCGGACGGCCTTCGATGGGTAAAACCTCTCTGGCTACAAACGTTGCCTTTAATATTGCCCGCTCCTACAAAAAAGGGATCACAACATCAGGTGAAGAAGGAGCCGTCGACGGTGGTGTTGTTGGCTTTTTTAGCCTCGAGATGTCAGCAGAACAATTAGCCACCCGTATTTTATCCGAGGTAGCTGAAATTCCCTCCAACCAAATTCGTCGCGGTGATTTCACCGAAAATGAATTTCGTCGAATTGTTGACGCTGCAAAACAACTAGAATCAGCGCCCTTATTTATTGATGACACACCTGCTCTACCCATAAGCCAATTAGCAGCCCGCGCGCGACGCCTCAAGCGCACCCATGGACTTGATGCCCTATTCATTGACTATCTACAGTTGGTACGTGGCACTGGCAGGTCCGAAAACCGAGTAAATGAGATTTCAGAAATCACAATGGGCTTAAAAGCAATTGCGAAGGAACTCGACATTCCCGTGGTTGCACTGTCGCAACTATCGCGACAAGTGGAAAACCGAGAAGACAAACGACCTCAGCTTTCCGACTTACGTGAATCTGGTTCGATTGAGCAAGATGCTGATGTAGTGATGTTTGTTTTTCGAGAGGAATATTATAAGGAACGTGAGAAACCTGGAGACCATGAGCTGGAAAAAATGGCTATTTGGCAAGATGAGATGGAACGCCTGCATTCAAAGGCAGAGGTCGTCATTGGTAAACAACGGCATGGTCCGATTGGTACAGTCGATTTAAGCTTTGAGGGGCAATTCACACGCTTTGGCAACCTTGTTAAACCTTGGCAACAGAACGAAGGAGATGGTTTCAAGTAATCAATGATTGCTGATCCATCCTAATTAAGTGATAGATTGCAAAACTTTAAGACTTTGGGTTTAAATTTACCAAAATATCGAGTTTAATTTTAATGAAACTAACTCATCAGGACTAATTGCTAAATGGGCACTGGAAATTTAACAATTAACTTAAAAGGTATCGCTAATAATTGGCGAATACTTGATACAATCTCGTCTGATCATGTCGAAACTGCAGCGGTTGTCAAAGCCGATGGGTATGGCCTCAAAGCTGGGCGTATAGCACGTAGTTTGTATGAAGTAGGCGCAAGGGTCTTCTTTGTTGCCGCAGCCGAAGAAGCCGCTGCGGTCCGGCAAACAATTGGTGATAATGCTACAATTTGTGTTTTTTCAGGCCACATGAGTGGTGACACAGAAATGATTCACGACTTGCATTTGGTTCCAATGTTAAATTCATTTGATCAATTGACCCGCCACGTGGAGTCCCTGCCCAGCCATCCATTTGGCATCCAACTCGACACTGGAATGAACCGATTGGGAATGAAAGCTGTAGAGTGGAATGCTGTACGTGATACGGTGGTAAGCCTTAAACCTTGGCTAGTAATGAGCCACCTCGCCTGTGCAGACGAGCCTGAGAACCTAATGAATCAAAGGCAATTGGAAGTTTTCAAAGATATGACTGACGGGTTCGGTTTGAGACGTTCTCTAGCAGCTACTGGTGGCATTTTGCTTGGGCCTGAATACCATTTTGACCTCACACGTCCAGGCATTGGCCTATATGGTGGTGCTCCTTTCGTGGATGCAAATCCCGTTATGCATTTATCATTACCAGTCATTCAAATCCATCAGCTCATTGCAGGTGAAACAGTCGGTTACGGCGGAAGTTGGACTGCATCAGCTCCAGCGCGCATCGCCACAATTGCAGCAGGCTATGCAGATGGTTTGCTGCGCTCCATCTCAAAAACTG
>JAPKEA010000230.1 GCA_028822275.1 Planktomarina sp.
GATTGAAACCTACTGTGCCATCATGCCTGGGGTTTTGTAGCTGGAGAGTTTTTTGAAATGTCCAATCACAATTGTGCTGACTGGACCAAAGTTGATGACACATTTGTCTCAAATCGAAAACGCAAAAAATATTACGTCAAAATACTATTGGCTGCTTATAATGATCGGAATAGTCTTGTGATCCTCTCTAATTGGTTATAAAAAATTACCAATTGGAGCGTTTACCATGGAAATGCCACAGCCGAACCTAGATATATTGGCCAAAAAATCAGTTGTTGTTGCAGCTTTGCTAAAAGTAATGGCGCGTGATGCGGTCATAGATGATCCGTCTGAGACACGCGCATATGAATGTGACGCGCTGACGGCTTATAAATGTGCTCCGATGATTGTGGTACTACCGACGAGCACTCAAGAAGTTTCGGATGTTTTGAAAATTTGTCAGGGGCACGGTGTTCCTGTGGTCCCCCGTGGCGCTGGAACCTCCTTGGCGGGTGGTGCTTTGCCAACTGCCGACTGTGTGATCCTTGGCATCGCCAAAATGAATAATGTTCTTGAGACTGATTATGACAATCGCCTGATCCGTGTTCAAAGTGGACGCACTAATCTGAGCGTGTCTGGCGCGGTTGAGGAGGAGGATTTTTTCTATGCTCCTGACCCTTCAAGTCAACTGGCCTGTGTAATTGCAGGCAACATAGCCATGAATTCTGGTGGTGCCCACTGCCTTAAGTATGGGGTCACGACCAATAACCTACTGGGTGTGAAATTGGTTATGATGAATGGAGAGATCGTCGATATTGGTGGGGGTCATTTGGACGCTGGCGGGTTGGACTTGCTTGGAGTTATTTGTGGCTCTGAAGGACAGTTGGGTGTGGTCACAGAAGCAACGCTTCGTATTCTTCCAAAACCTGAAGGTGCCCGACCTGTTTTGATTGCTTTTGATAGCAATCAAGTTGCGGGTTCTTGTGTTGCTGATATTATCAAGGCGGGTGTTTTACCTGTGGCCATTGAGTTCATGGATCGCCCTATTATTGAGATATGTGAGAACTTTGCGAAGGCGGGATACCCTGAGTGTGAGGCGCTCTTGATTGTTGAGGTTGAAGGTTCTGAAGCTGAAATACAGGATCAAATGGACCGGATTAATGTAATTGCACAAAAGCATAATCCGGTTGAAATTCGCCAAAGCCAATCGGCTGCTGAAAGTGAAGCCATTTGGCTTGGAAGAAAATCGGCCTTTGGTGCGGTCGGGCAGGTGGCTGACTATATGTGCCTTGATGGAACAATTCCAGTCTCTGCCTTGTCCGAGGTTTTACGCCGGATAGAAGAATTATCCCAGCAATATGGTTTGCGCGTAGGAAATGTTTTTCATGCAGGTGACGGGAATATGCATCCGTTGATTATGTATGATGCTAACAAAGACGGTGACCTCGCTTTGTGTGAAGCGATGGGCGCGGACGTATTGCGCCTTTGCGTTGAGGTCGGCGGTTGTCTCACGGGTGAACACGGTGTTGGCATTGAGAAAAGAGATTTGATGGAAACCCAATACTCAGCTGGCGACCTGGAAATCCAAATGGCTATCAAAGATGTCTTTGACCCAAGTTGGCTGCTAAACCCGGCGAAGGTTTTTCCGTTGGCTGTGTCCCAATCTCGAACAGCTGCATAGTGGATGTTCATCACCCCCAGAATGTAGCAGAACTATGCGATTTTATTACGGCGGCGTCACAACCCCTGAGTGTCTTAGGTGGAGGTACGCGGCCTATTGGGCAAAGCTCTGCGCGATGTGGCCTTAGTACTGACCTCATGTCTGGAATTATGACTTATGAACCTGGTGCTATGACCTTAGTGGCCAAGAGTGGGACTTCAGTTGCCGAAATTGAAGCAGCTCTGGATCTAAAAAATCAATGCTTAGCATTTGAGCCGATGGACCACCGTGACCTTCTTGGCACGCAGGGAATACCTACCCTGGGCGGTATTATAGCTGCTAACGTCTCGGGCCCGCGCCGCATTCAGGTTGGCGCTGCGCGAGACTTCACTTTGGGTGTTTCTTTTGTCGATGGAGCTGGACAGTTTTTGAAAAATGGTGGCCGGGTCATGAAAAATGTTACTGGATATGACTTAGTGAAATTACTGGCGGGATCTTGGGGGACACTTGGTGTTTTAACAGAGGTTTCTCTTAAAGTTCTGCCAAAAGCAGAAACAGAAGCAACGCTTAGGATCACAACCCAAGGTTGGGAGAAGGCAGTCGAATGTATGTCTGCAGTCCTGAGGACCCCTTATGATGTAAGTGGAGTAGGCACCGTCCTGAATGTAAATGGTGGCAAAGACGTTATGATACGGATTGAGGGTTTTGTTGCGTCAGTTCGCTACCGCGTTTCGCAATTGACCCAGAAGCTGGTACACTTCGGTGATATTACTGAGATTGAAAGCCCTTGGCGTGAGCTGCGAAACCTCACTGCTTGGAAAAGTATGGATACCGTCTGGCGTGTGTCTTTACGCCCAACGGATTCGTTAAAGCTGTTGAAGGTATTGGAAGCCTCCGACATAAAGCTTCAGTACCAAATGGACTGGGGTGGGGGTTTGATTTGGCTTGGGCTCGATATTGAAAATAAGCAAGGTGCTGAGAATACGGCAACGCTCCACGCAATTATCCAGGAGCAACTTACAGCGCTTGGTGGGCACGCAACATTGATGAAATCCGCCTCTCTGACTGATATGCTAGTTCCCAGTTTTCAGCCACAAACGCCAACCCTAAATAAATTGATGGTCGATCTACGAAAAAAGTTTGACCCACGAGGAATTCTAAACCCGGGGCGGATGTACTAATGCAAACTCATTTTACTGAGGCGCAGCTTGAAGACCCAAAATTTAAACGAGCCAATGATATCCTACGTAGCTGTATACACTGTGGCTTTTGCACAGCGACGTGCCCCACCTACCAAGTCTTGGGTGATGAATTGGATAGTCCCCGAGGGCGGATCTATTTGATAAAAGATATGCTTGAGAATGAGCGAGTTCCAGATATAAAAACTGTTCAGCACATAGACCGATGTCTTTCATGCTTGGCGTGCATGACCACCTGCCCATCTGGGGTGAATTACATGCATCTTATTGACCATGCCCGGGACTATATTGAGCAAAATTACAAACGCAGTTTTTCAGACCGTGCATTGCGCTGGGTCTTGGCGCGAATTCTGCCATATCCAAACCGTTTTCGTATAGCTTTGCTTGGGGCTAAAATAATGCGCCCCCTGCGGGGGATAGTTCCAGATCCTCGCCTAAGAGCGATGCTTGACATGGCTCCACGGCAAATTCCTGCAAAAAGCCGTAATGACGAAGCACAGATTTTTTTAGCCCAGGTACCGGCGAAAATGCGAGTTGCATTGATGACAGGCTGTGCACAGCGCGCACTTAATACTGATATCAACGATGCCACTATCCGCCTGTTAACGCGACTGGGGGCAGAGGTCGTTGTACTGACCCAAGGCTGCTGTGGAGCTCTAACGCATCATATGGGTAAAACTGATGAAAGCCTCACGACAGCAGCAGTGAACATTAAGGCGTTTGCGGAAGAGGATGCGGCGAAAGGGTTGGATGCAATCGTGATCAACACATCTGGTTGCGGTACTACCGTTAAAGATTACGCCCATATGTTTGCAGGTCACGCTTTAGAGCAGCAAGCAACGCGGGTGGCGCAGCTGGCCCGCGATGTCAGTGAGGTATTGATAGAGCTTGATATGCCAGAGTGCTCAAAAAGTGATGTGCGGGTAACATATCATGCTGCATGTTCCTTACAGCATGGACAACAAATCAAAACCTACCCCAAAGACCTACTGCGCCGTGCAGGATTTAAAGTCTCAGAACCTGAAGACAGCCATTTGTGTTGTGGGTCTGCAGGGACATATAACTTGATGCAACCTGAAATTTCAGGGCAACTGAAGGCGCGCAAAGTGGAAACATTGAAGGCCAAGAAGCCAGATGTCATTTCAGCTGGAAACCTTGGTTGCATGATGCAAATTGGCAGCGCAACTGATATCCCAATCGTGCACACGGTTGAGCTTTTAGATTGGGCGACAGGAGGCCCAAAGCCTGCTGCGATGTCAGAATCTGCTGGCGCAGGAAAGGTTCCAATATTGCGTTGAGTTAGATTTACTGTGCATAGAGGGCTAGCAGAGTATTGCAAATATAAGGTCTAAGGATGCAAGGTTTCATTGGTATTTTTTTTGCATGGTGTCTTTTGGCGCAAGGGGCCTGCTCGCAAAGTGCAGGGTCATTGGTTGGTAAATCGGAGCTTGCAAAGATTTGGGCAGCTGTTGGGCGCCTTAATGTGGTGGATGGTGGTTTTTGCACTGCGACATTGATCAGTCCCCGCCATGTTTTAACAGCTGCTCATTGTGTTTATGATGCTCAAACAGGAATGCCCGTAAGTTTTGACCGGTTTGAGTTTCGAGCGGGTTGGACTGATGGTCAGGCGGAGGCTTACCGTAAAATTGGATCCGTCAAGGCTAACCCGAACTATGAGTATACTGGGCAGGTTGGTCTGGGGAGGGTCGCAAATGACTTGGCCATTCTAGAACTGGTAACCCCAATCGATCACCCAAGTATTACACCTGTGAGCATTGCACCGATGCCAGAACGAAGAACTAAGGTTACAATTGTCTCATACGCCCACGACCGAAGCGAAAAGCAGGGATTTCATGATCTGTGCGAGGTTTTGGGCGAGAAGCAGAATGCTCAAGTTTTTAGCTGTAAGATGGATTTTGGTTCATCTGGAGCGCCGGTTTTTCGACGAGATCTCGGCGCTCCAATGATTGTATCAGTTATTTCGGCAAAGTCGGAGATGTCAGGTGAACCCATATCGCTTGGTGCTCTGGTAGATCAAAACGTCCAAGTTTTGGCTGGGTCTGAAGC
>JAPKEA010000231.1 GCA_028822275.1 Planktomarina sp.
TTTGAGCCACTCACGCCACCCAAACTGAATTAATCCCCAACAATAGAGTTTTATAAATTAAGAACGCTTTTAAATGCGACAGTAATATTACAATTTCTAAAATATATCTTTGAACTTTTATGCAGTACCTAAATAATCTATCTGCCAAGAAAAAGTATGATTCACATACATCCAGAGCCTTAAAGGTTATATATATTTTTGACGCGTTGAGTGCGGACAACTGCGCATTGAGCAACTACTACAGAGCATGTAACAAAACATAAATTTGAATACACGAGGGTAAATTGAAAAATATTTTAGGATATATTGGCGTAGGACTTCGTGAACTATTTTGGGTAGCTATTGCAGGTGCTATTATTTTCGGCGGAATAACTGGATTTAAGTATCTGAGTGAGAATCGTGAGGTTGTTGAGGCCGAAGCTGTTCCAAGACCAATCACTTTAGTCGAGACCATAGATCTTCAGGCTTTTAACGCTCCACTGCCCATTCGCGGAGAAGGCTTTATTCAACCTTTTCGCATAGCAAGCTTAGCCAGCCAAGTGGGAGGCCAAGTAATAAAATTACACCCAGGCATCACAGAGCGTGGTGTGTTTAAGCAGGGCGACGTTTTGGTACGGCTAGACGATAGTGCCGAGCGTGCAAGCCTAACACAGACAGCCGCGAATATTGAGGGGCTTCAAGCAAAGTTAGATCTTAATGCGATTTTACTAAAACGTACAGAAGCTTTACGAGTCAGCGGCACAACGAGTCAAGCTGCGCTTGATCAAGTGCGGGGTCAAAGAGCTGAGCTTGCCGCAAGCCTCAACAGCCTGCAAGCCGCTAAGAAATCAGCCAAAATCTATATTGATCGAAAAATTGTAAAAGCACCTTTTGACGGAGCAGTATTATCTAAATCGGTCGAAATTGGATCAGTGGTAAATGGGGGACAATCGATTGCAGAGATTTTTACGCAAGATCGGATGGAAATTAACGTACCAGTTCGCGAAGCAGACGCGGCGCTAATCCCAGGGTTATTTTCAGGCGCAGCCCCAACGGCTACAATAACCGTTGAATTTGCAGGAAAAACATTTGTATGGACCGGGCGCGTCTCTCGTGTTGCGCCAAACCTTGATGTTCGCACTAGAACCTTAACGGTTACAGTTGAGCTTGACGATGTTGCCGCAACAGGTGCACAGGGCGGCGAAACTCTGGCTTCAGGGGCGCCACCAGCCATGATTAATTCCTTTGCCAAAGTTGTAATTCAAGGCATACGCCCAAATAGCACTTATCCAATACCCTCAACTGCAATGCGTGGTGGAAAAAATCTTTGGCTATTTGATCCATCAAATATTAACGGCAGCGTTTTGCGAATTATCAAAGCTGAGCTGATGCATGTGGACGGTGAAACTTCCTATGTTAGGGTTAAAAAATTACCAGAAAAATCGCGCTTGGTCACCACGGCTCTTTCTACCGCTCAAGACGGTATGAGACTGCGAGACGTCCGAAATAAATTAGTAAATACTATAACAACGTTGGAGCAACTCACCAATGAATAGTATCATTAAATGGATGATAGAACATCCAGTTGCAGCTAATTTGATTACAGTCTTCGTACTGGTGTTAGGCGCACTTAGCGCTATCCAAATGCCACAAAAAACTTTCCCCGACTTTACTTTGGACTCAGTCAGCGTGTCAGTCGGTTACCCCGGCGCATCACCAGTTGAAATTCAAGATAGCATAGTACGGCCTATCGAGGATCAACTGAGCGGTATTAATGGAATCGATAGTATCACAGCCACAATCAGCGAAGGGCGCGGCATTGTTAATGTATCTTTTTTACGAGGAGAAGATATCAAAGCAAAATTAGATGAGATCAAAACTGAAATCGATCGGATTAGAGCGTTTCCGGTGGATGCAGATGAGCCTTCAGTTTTGCAAGCCAATAACAATTCACGAGTCCTCGAAATAGCATTGCATGGCAACGCGAGTGAAGCGGTTCTAAAGGAGTTGGCAGAGCGCCTAAAGGACGAACTCGTTTCGCTAAAAGCCATTTCTTATGTGGAGATCGGGAGCACCCGCGATTATGAGGTCTCAATTGAAGTATCACGCGATACTTTGCGCGCTTACGGCCTCACCATGGCAGACGTGGCACAAGTGATTGGCAAAAGCTCGCTTGAATTGCCAGGTGGGTCTATCGAGACGGATACCGTTGCTATCCCTATTAGAACTACTGGACGAAACTATACCCAAAGTGACTTTGAGAATATAATCATTCGTACTAACCCAGATGGTGGTAGGGTCTACCTGCGCGATATTGCAAACGTTATCGACGGATTTGAAGATACCGATCTAGCGGCTCAGTTTAATGGCGAAACAGCCGTATCAATCAATGTTTTTCGTATAGGCGACGAACAAGTGTTAACGATTGTTAATGAGGCTATCAACCATATAAACTCTGAATTTCGTCCGAGTCTAGAAGACGGCATTGATGCCACTATTTGGCAAAATGAAGCCACAAATCTCCAAGATCGGATTGATCTTTTAACCAAAAATGCCGTAATTGGACTAGTTCTAGTTGTCCTATGTTTGGCACTATTTTTAGACATCCGACTAGCGTTTTGGTCAGCCATGGGCATCGGGGTGTCTTTCACAGCAACCTTCGCGATCATGGGCGCACTAGGAATGTCCATAAACATGATTTCTCTTTTTGGCTTCATTTTAGCAATTGGGATAGTAGTTGATAACGCAATTGTGGTGAGTGAAAACGTCTATACCAACGGGAATAAAGGTCTGACCACAATGCAAGCAGCTGTCAAAGGTACGCAACGTATTGCCATTCCAGTGATCTTTTCCGCCCTAACAACCATTGTAGCCTTCTGGCCGCTTACGCAGCTGCCAGGAGTTCTAGGCAAATTTCTAACTGATATACCAGTTGTTGTTATGATCGTTTTAAGCCTCTCTTTGGTACAAGCACTTGTAATATTACCACGAAATTTGTCGAGCTTGGACGTTTCGCCAAGCTATAGTCCAAATTTGGTTTTTCGAGCGATAAATATTATACGTGCCATTGTGGATAGATTGTTACAATGGTTCATTCATGTGCCTCTAGATGCGGTTTTGCGCTTCACAACAAAAGGATTCGCTATATTGATCCCTATAGCATTTTCTGTGGCACTAATGATTATGACAGTTGGATTACTTTCCTTTGGCTACGTAAAGTTTAATTTCTTTCCCTCAATTGACGGTTACTTTGTGCGAGCCAGCATTGAGATGAACGATGGCACTACATTCGAGATGACCCAGCAAGTTGCAGAAGACGTCAGAGACGCAGCCCAGCGCGCTGGATCCGACATGCAAAGTCAGTTACCCAAATCTACACCCGCAGTAATCGTAGGGGTCAATATGGTTGTCGGCCAAGGCCTCGCTGCAGGTGGGCCAGAAGGTGGCAATGCAGCCGGTGGAGCCACTATAGCCAATGTAGTAGTCCAGATTACTGACCCTACCCTACGTGATTGGAAAACTACAAAATTTGAGGATGCTTGGCGTTCAGCAATTGGCCCAGTCGCTTCAGTTAAATCCCTAACGGTTACAGCGGAACTGATTGGAGTAGGCGATGCAGTAGCAATTGAACTTTCACTACCAGATGGGCAAGATATAATACCAGTTATAACCGAATTGCGGGAAGCCTTACGTCAAATCCCTGGTTTATTTTCCATTAGGGACGATAAATCGGTAGGGCGCTTGGAATATCGTTTAGCATTGCGTGAGGAAGCTCGCCTTTACGGAGTGACACTCTCTGATTTAGCCAATCAAACACGCGCGGGTTTTTTTGGGTTAGAGGCTACCAGTGTGCAGCGGGGTGCAGACAATGTGGCTGTAATGGTGCGTTACCCAAAAGATGAACGCAACAGCCTCTCCGACCTTCTATCCACCTGGATTACAACACCCAGCGGGGATCAGATACCACTAAGTACAGTAGCCAAAATTGAGGAAGGGCAATCACCGGCCCAAATTTTACGCCGTAATGGCCGGCAGGTCACAACACTGACTGCAGATCTAGACCTTGCCATAGCCACAAGTTCCGAAGTTAATTTATTAATTACAGCAGAAATATTACCACTTTTAGTTGCTAAATATAGTAATCTCATAGTCACTGCTGGCGGCGAGCAGCGCGAGCAATCAGATGCACAATCAGCCCTAAGCCAAGCTTTGGGCATTGCGTTGTTCATAATCTTTGCCCTTTTAGCCTTAGTATTTCGATCCTATGTGCAACCTATTGTAGTAATGTCAGCCATCCCCTTAGGACTAATTGGTGCAGTGACAGGCCATTATATCATGGGCATTCCACTAACCATTCTATCTATCTTTGGGATCATCGGATTAGCAGGCGTTGTAATTAATAATTCCTTAGTAATGGTTGATGTTTTCAACGAGCATATAAAAAGCGGCATGGCAGTTCGTGAGGCGGTCGTGCTAGGTACAAAACAACGGTTTCGGCCAATTTTACTGACTTCCCTCACTACGTTTCTAGGGGTCTACCCACTAATTATGGAAACTTCTTTGCAAGCGCAGTTTTTGATCCCCTTGGCAGTGTCTATTGGCTATGGAGTTTTATTTGGTACTGTGATCATCGTACTGACAGTACCTGCCATTTTTATGGCGCAATACCATATAACTAGCGGTTTTCTCGGATTTTATAATACATTTTCTGTAAAGTCTGCCCTAGTAGACCCAGCTGATAGTCGTGAAAACCATTTATAAAACATAACAATCTTACAAAAAGACAGAAATGGACGAAAGCTAGTTCAACTCAAATTTGGTACACAGATTTATAGATTTTGATATCATTACTGATCCAGCTGATAACTAATTTTTAAATATAAGAGTGAGCATACC
>JAPKEA010000232.1 GCA_028822275.1 Planktomarina sp.
AAAAAACATGTTTACATTTTGATTAAACCAGACCCGTTAGTTTGGGATGTTTAGCACCATTTTTATAACAATACTGCGGGGTTCGAATAAACCTGCCAAATCGTTAATGCGGTTTCCTGTTGAAGAACCATTGTAGTTGATACCAAATCCCTTCGAGTCTAAATCATCGCATTCATACTTTGAACTAACTGTGTTCAATCCACCGTCCGCAGGCTTGAGGTTGTGAACATCCGTTCCTACGCCAATACTTGTGTTAAATACACCTAAACTTTGCCACCAAACGTGTTCTGGGTTTCAACCTTGTCCGTTGTCGTATTCTTTCGAACCAGATAGACTAGCAAACGTTTAGATCAAACATTAATTCGAGATATTGAATGTGTCTTTATCACTGACCTTTAGATTATCCCACGTATCGGTGCTAGATTAAGGGTAAGTTAGGGCAGGTATGTACTTTAATAATGTCACATATAGCCTCTCAAGGCCTACTCCTCTATCGTTACAGCATCTTGATATAAAGTAATGGCTGAACCTGCAGCGTTTAAAGGGTAGAGTCTTGGAAATTAGTGTGAGCATATTTTCGACCCAACGGATGTAGAAAATACGACTAGGCTAGACTTTTACCTATCGCATGAACTTGCCGCATGTTATTTGAAACAAGACAACTGATATAGTACCGCCAGGTATTAGCCAGATCAAAGAGACAATGATGTATAATTTTAGGTTATTAGCTCTGCCGTGTGGTCGAGTATTCCAGCAACTTTCACTGCGAAAAAAGTAGGAGTCCTTACTTAATCAATTATTGCGAGAATATTGTTCTTATGCTTTTATTTCCAGCATTCAAGAGGAAAACTCGGGTCCAATTCTTTGAGCTCCCTGCCTACATGTGCCCATCTCATTTTAAACTGATTTAAAACAGCCTTATCCTCTGGCTGATCTTGAACACGTCCACTACTATTGAGTTTCAGATAAAAGGGTAGAATTATTTTTTGAACTGCATGTGGGATTAATGGCTGAATTTTAAGACCCAATTGATGTAAAAACCCACTCTTTATAGCTACGCTTTCATTGCGGTGTTCAAAGTCAAAATCATCATAAAAAGACCCGTCAACACCAATATAATCCGCGATTTCCATCATTACTTGGGCCTTTCTCTTCATAAAATCTTCAAAGGCCCAAAACCGAACATTACCCTTTGGCATCACATCTAACCACGCGCGTAAAAACTTTGAATAATCTACATAAGCATTGATTTGAGATCTGTCGCAATACTCAGATAATGGCATATCGACTCGCTTCGTGCGGTAGCGCTCCATTTTGTAATGGCTGTACATTTGTTTGGAGGGTTCGCGGAATAAAAAAATCACTTTTGGAGGGTTGAGCCAAGAAGAAAAGGCTTCTCGGGCGTTGTTTTCGTAAAGGTAATGTGCTGTGGCTTCGAAGCGAACCGACCTGTCAACGCCCGCCTTAAAGAAGCTTTGATACGCTTCTATGGGATGATTATAGGTGTTTGCGCTAGCATTGAATCGATTCACGGCATCTGCGAAGAAGAAGGTCTCCTTTTTCGAGCTGCCAAAGCAATCTGGGTGTGCAGCCAGCCAGAAGTATAGGCTACTCGTGCCACACTTTGGGGCACCGCCGAGAATGACATTGGGAAGAAAGGCTTCGTTCATGCTCGCAAGATAGTAAGATTAGAGGCTAGACCGTGGTCCATAGAAGTTCTTTGATCCACCAGGCAAGTGCAGCACCCGTAAGTGGTGCAAAGACAGGAATCCACGCATAGGACCATCCGGAATCAATTTTGTTTTTGATGGGAAGTAATTGGTGCATGATGCGCGGTCCTAGATCACGAGCAGGATTAATGCCATAACCAGTAGTCCCTCCTAAACCCAGACCAATAACCCACACTAAAAGCGCGACCGGCAAGGCACCAACACTACCAAGCCCTTTAGGAATAATTAGATCTCCCTCGAGAGACGCAGGTGAAATGTAGAACACCACAAAGACAAGGACAAAAGCTCCCATGGCCTCAGAAAGAAAATTATTCCAGGTTTTATCAAAGCTCGGCGCAGTGCAAAACGAGTCACGAATGGCAGCACCATCTTTGGTGATGTCGTAATGCGGTTTATAAAAAAAGTAGTTGAGGGTGGTTCCTGCAGAGGCGCCTAATAATTGGGCCAAGGCGTAAGTGCCCAGCTGTGCAGTAGTAAGATCAGCATTCAGCCACAAGGCCATTGAAACTGCCGGGTTTAAATGCGCGCCACTGTATGGGCCTGCTACAACAACGCCAATGTAAACAGCGAGTCCCCAAGCCATAGTAATCATAATCCAGGAACCGGGATCGCTCGAAGCTTTTGTTTGCTTCAAAACTACATTAGCTACGATGCCATTCCCCAAAAAAAGTAAGAGAAAGGTGCCCATAAATTCTGCCCAAAATGCCGACATGTGTACCGTTGTTTAGCCTACTAAGATGCGAAAACCTTGTGAGAATTAGAATTGTAGTATTTTACCATTCTATTAACAGCACGAACATCTTTTATGAAACCCTATATCCTCGCTATAGACGCCGGAACGACGTCGTCACGGGCCATAGTTTTTGATGGCAATACCAAAAAAATTGGCTTAGGTCAATTCCAATTTACGCAACATTTTCCCCAACCCTCGCTCGTTGAACACGATGCGAATGAAATTTGGTCGACCCAACACAAAGCAATTAAGGAGGCACTAAAACAAGCCAAAGTAAAACCGAACCAGATCAGTGCTATAGGCATTACCAACCAACGCGAAACCACGGTGATTTGGGATGCGAAAACTGGAGCACCCATTCACAACGCCATTGTGTGGCAAGACCGCAGAACTTCGGATTATTGTGCATCGATAAAAGCCACACATGGTGAATATATAACCGCGAAAACGGGACTCATCACCGATGCTTATTTCAGTGGGAGTAAAATCCGATGGATCTTAGAAAATATATTAGGTGCGAGAGAGAAAGCGCTTAAAGGCGAATTACGTTTTGGCACAATCGATACATGGATCATATGGAAGTTGACCGGCGGGCGTTCCCATATCACAGATGCTTCAAACGCAAGTCGAACGCTATTGTATAACATACATACCGGCGGTTGGGATGAAGAATTATGCGCGCTTTTGGACGTGCCTATGAGTGTCCTGCCAACCGTCGTTGATAGCAGTGGACTGCTGGCGATAACGGATAAAGAAATTATGGGCGAGGCGTTGCCCATTTCAGGAATCGCGGGTGACCAGCAAAGTGCCCTTTTCGGCCAATTATGTTTTGAACCCGGAGAAGCCAAAAACACCTATGGAACCGGATGCTTTGCGGTGACCAATACAGGCGAAACCATAGTGGAAAGTAGTAACCAAATGCTCAGCACGGTAGCGTGGCAATTGGACGGTAAATTGACCTATGCATTGGAAGGCTCTGTTTATATCGCCGGTGCTTTGGTGCAATGGCTTAGAGACGGCCTCAAAATAATTGAACAAAACAGCGACATCGAGCAACTCGCACTTCGAGAAGGCCATAGCGGTGGAATCACCATGGTACCCGCATTGACAGGTTTGGGCGCTCCACATTGGGATACCTATGCAAGAGGTGCCCTAATGGGCATCACCAGAGGAACCAACGACAGCCATATCGCCTACGCCGCGATAGAGGCTATTACCTTAAGTACCGCAGATGTTCTGGAGGCTATGGCGAAAGACCTCGGCAAAGAATTAAAGGTGATAAAAGTGGACGGCGGTGCAAGTGCTAATGACACGATGATGCAGCTGCAAGCAAACATCCTTGGTTGCCCTGTTATTCGACCAGCAGAAACGGAAAGTACTGCTTTAGGCGCAGCCTTACTTGCTGGATTAGGCATTGGACATTGGAAAGATCTGGAGGAACTAAAATCCCTCTTGAACGTTGATCGCAGTTTCGAACCTGCGCATCTAGACCAAAAATTACTCCGGAGCCAATGGAACCGGGCTGTCGAAGCTTGCAAAGGTTGGATTCAAACGGGCACTGATTAACACTGCATTTTTTTGTAATGAATCCTTAAACTAGATTTCACCATTACTGATTTTATTTCTTTTCAAGTCTTGACGTGGGAAATACAATTCTCATTATCCAAAATAACCATACCCCGCATAGTATAATTCTAAAACCCACATCTAATATAGAATTACCTGAAAAATACATTGACGCACCAAATACAGAGAATCCTGATAGAATAACTTTCAATTGAGCTGTACTAAAGGGATGCCAACCCTCTTTTTTAAACAGGTAAGTTGCCTTAAACACATTGAATATAGAATTTACTATTAGAAAGGACAAAGCCGCTCCCAACAAACCTAATCTAGGAATCAGAATAACACCGGTACATATCAAGACAATTAGCATACACGCACTGAAAATCAAACTCTCCTTGTAGTACGGACCATTCGCCAAAACCTCACCATTATATCCAAAAGCATAATCGACAATCCTAGCGAACAACATGTATACAATCAGTGGTTTTGCCTCAAAAAAACGATCGCCTCCTGGGATAAAAGCGAATAACATATCTAATTGAGGGATAACAACAATAAAAGACAGTACAGCAACCATAGTAATCCATAGAGCCGTTCTCTTGTAATATGCGTGTATTTGAGACCTATCCCCTTTATTCCATAATTCAGCGAAACGAGGAATAGCCTTTTGACTTAATGGTCTCTTTATACCATCGACAAAAAAGGCTACAAAGGAAGCTAAACTAAATATGCCCAATGAACCAACACCTAAAAAGTAAATAATTAACTGAACATCGATAACTCCAATAGCAAATGACAAAAAGCTATTAAAGGTATTGAACAGGCCAAAATCAAACATTTCC
>JAPKEA010000233.1 GCA_028822275.1 Planktomarina sp.
ACCTGGGTTCACACCGAACAAGTCAGCGTAGCCCGTGAGACGCATAGCAGTCATTTGTCTTTTCCCTTCACAAACTTCCTAAGTTAAAATTTTTGCAACGTTTAAGTTACAGTCCAGTTATCATCACGACGCTTCCAACCTTCATGGAAATGTTCCACCTGTCCGTCAGTTTCTTCCATTTCATCCAGCCGCATTAAAAAAATATCGTGTTGTGGGTCTTGCTCATTGTCATAAATGGTTTCGTCCACAAATTCTGGGGGCACACCGCGAACGCCCGCCAAACGGCCAATACGCCAAGACTTATCAACCTCGGTACAAATGACCACTAACTTTCGTTTACCATTCGCAGGCATGGCGGCTCGCATTCTCAGAAGAACACGGTTCAATAAAAAATCTTCATGAATGCCGCCACTGACGACAGTCGTGTCTCCTGGCACTCCGCACCTAAGCACGCTATTTCCAGCGACGCCTTTCATTGAATCGATGCAGGCCTTGTGTTCGGCTATAAGGCGATTGCGTTCAGTGCTTCCCTTTTTAGGTATTGCCCTCATTTTATTCTCCTTTTTTGCTAGGGAAATCTTCCCAATTTAGTAGTCATTAAAAGTTGGTGTGGTTTCAGACTGTCATATGCTTTTCAACGATCTCGTCGGTCAGTCCCTTTATTGGCCCAGACGCCACGATCATCCCATTGTCCATCATAATAAAATTATCGCCTAGATTGCGTGCCACTTTTATGTGCTGCTCTGTCAAAATAACTGTGATACCAAGCTTTCTGTTTAGCATCTCCAATGTCTCACCTATTTCAGTTACAATATTAGGTTGAATTCCGTCCGTAGGTTCATCTAAAAGCAAAATTTGAGGATCAACAGCTAAGGCACGAGCGATGGCAAGTTGCTGCTGCTGACCTCCAGACAAAAGCCCAGCTTTTCTGTCCAGATTTTCTTTAAGGTAAGGAAATAAATCAACACAAATTTCAGGGACTTCGTTGACACTTTCCCTGCGTGCGAACGTTCCAAGCATAATATTTTCACGAACCGTAAACTTACTAAGAATCTGTCTGCCCTGAGGAATATATCCAATGCCAAACTTAGCGCGCTCATCCGTTCTTTTCGCAGTTATGTCGTTGCCGTGTAGTTCAATTTTTCCAGTCGTTTTGTCCATAAGTCCCATTATGGTCCTCATGAGCGTTGTTTTTCCAACCCCATTTCGCCCAAGCACGCATAGGCAAGAGCCCTTTGGAACACCAAAAGACACCTCACGCAATATTTTAGTATTCCCATAGTAAGAAGAAATGGAATCCAACTTAAGAAGCATTATTTATCCTCTGTTCCAAGGTACACGTTTCGGACTTCCTTATTTTTTTCGATTTGTTCTATAGTACCTTCAGCGAGTAAACTGCCCATGTGCATTACAGTCACAACGTCCGCAATCTTGCGAACAAATCCCATATCATGCTCTACTACGATCAGGGTTTTGACTTTTTTTAGATCATTTAAAATGTCGACTGTTTTCGAAATTTCGCCTTCAGTCATCCCAGCAACCGGCTCATCCAATAAAAGAAGTGGAGGATCCTGCATCAACACCATACCAATTTCGAGCCATTGCGTTTCACCGTGTGACAAGTTTCCCGCCATTTCCGACAACCGGTGGCTAAGTCCTACTTTATCAGCAATTTCGTCCATTCTTGCTTCATACGTTTTAGACGAAAAACTAAAAATATTTTTTATTGGGTTGACCTCAATACTATGGGCCACTGCCAAATTTTGTTCTACTGAAAGACCCCTAAAAATAGCGGGTATCTGAAATTTTCGTCCGATACCAAGGCGAGAGATAGCTTGCTCAGTTTGACCAGTAATGTCAGTTTTATTGAATATTATTTTTCCTGAAGAAGGGACCTGCCGGCCTGTTATTAGGTCCAGAGTTGTCGTTTTTCCAGCACCGTTAGGGCCAACAAGACAGCACAAACTACGTTCAACCACTTCCAAACTGAAATCATTAATTACGTGAATGGCGTCAAAATTCTTACTCAGGTTTTTCAGCTCTAACATTCCAGCCATGTTCTCACTCCTAATCCGCACGCCTTGGTTCTGAATCCGAACCTTTTTTGTCAAACTTTTTACTACAAAAATGACCAAATAAATCTTCAACAAGGCCTGCGAGACCTCCTGGAAGAAAGCGGACTACCAATATAAAGAAAAACCCAAGAATGAGTAGCCATGTACTCAAAAACTGATCTCCAAGGTAACTTTGAGCTCCTTGCACCATGAAGGCACCCAGCATGCCCCATAAGAGCGAAGCACGCCCTCCTATGGCCACCCAAATTACCATTGATATGCTAAAGCCAACATCAAACTGGCCGGGCGAAACGTACTGCGTTAAGAAGGCAAAACAGCAGCCGGCGATTGCCGCAATAAAACCAGACAGTGCATAAATAATTGTTTCGTATAGGGCGACATTATAGCCTAAGAACCTAGTTCGCTCTGGATCATTTTTTTGAGCTTGAACTATCAGTCCAAATTTACTCTGGGTAATTAACTTTGCAATCACCGTGCACAAAAGAAGAGCCACAAAAACTACCCAAAAAGATAGAGAAGAGTAAGGGTCGACAAGGTAAGGCCCAACTTCCAGCGCCATAGGCGGAGTAATACCATTGACTCCGTTTGTGAGGTACTGAAGATCTGTGAAAATCGTATAAATCGCGCTTAACATTGCGAGGGTCATGATTGCAAAAAATGGTCCGGAAACTCTGCCCCAAAACATAAGGCCCCCAAAAATTAGACAAAAAATCGTAGGGACGGCAAGTGCTAGTGAAATACCAGACCCCGCGTTCCAAAACGGCTCCCAAATTAATGGAAGCGTCTCCACTCCATTATTCAACATGAACGGTGGTATACGGTCCTCTAAAATATCTTGAGATTGCAATTGCATGGTCATCGCCATGCCGTAGGAACCCAGCCCAAAGGCAATACCTTGCCCAAGATTAAGTATCCCTCCAAACCCCCAACAAAGGCTCAGCGACAATGCCAAAATTCCATAAACCCCATATGTCGAAAGCTGGTTAAGTAGAAAAACATCGTCGCCTACAAGGCTTGGTATGCAAGCAAGAAACATAAAAAATACTAAGTATGCTGCCCACTGATAGTTTACATTATTATATGGATTACTTCGCATTTTACCTTACTCTTCATGACAAACTTGTATTTTCATATCAAAATTTAACGCCTGTCGCTCCCAGAACTAAGCAACCCCTGTGGCCTGAACCGAAGAAGCACTACGATCAAAATAAAGAGCAAACCTCTGGCCATTGTGTCGTTATAGATGAATGCAAAAATTGACTGAATTTCTCCAGCTAAAGCACTGGCAAAAACAGTGCCTAGAATGCTGCCGCCGCCAGTCACCACCATTAGAAACGCTTCCACAACATAACTCATTCCCATTGTGGGAAGAACAATGCTTAGCACTCCAAACATGGCGCCAGCAGCGCCTGCCAGACCCGCTCCAAATGCGAATGTAATTGAATACACTTGTGCTGCGTTTATTCCAAAAGAAGCCGCCATTTCTTTATTTTGTGTTACAGCACGAATTTTTATTCCCAGTTTAGTTCTGTAGAAAATAAACCAAGTAATGAGCAATAGTATTATAGCCGCAGCAATCAAGAATAACCTGAAAGTCGAAAAATTCAGTGCGCCAAGCTCAATATTCGTCGACAAAAATTCTGGCATTTTTATATATTTTACATCGCTCCCAAAAATTAATCGAGTGGACTGCATCAACACTAGGGACACACCCCATGTTGCCAAAAGAGTATCCAAAGGCCTGTTATAGAGGTAACAGATTAGACTTCGTTCAATTGCAAAGCCAATTATTCCAACGATAAAAAATGCGCACGGAATACATAATAGGAATGGCAAACCAAGTGCTGTCTGCAACGTGTATGTTGAATAAGCGCCAAGCATAATAAACTCGCCATGCGCCATATTAATAACTCCAGCTGCCCCGTAGATCACAGCAAGCCCAAGTGCAGAGATTAATAAAATACTCCCGATGCTTATACCTAATATTAGCGGATTTACGATCGAAGCTAGCATTTTTCTCTCTTCTATTATTTTTAGTGATTTGTATGTTTTATTTCAGCCAACCACCTGATGTAGGCGGTTGACCGAGTTCTATTCTTCTTAAATTAAGTCCACTTTAAGTTTACCATCAGGCCCCAAAAGACCACCAGCAGTACACTTTCCAGCATCCGGATAAATCGAGAAAGGGTCAGGAGCCACATGATCAGCAGCTTCCTTAATAACTTTGAAACTGCCATCTGCCTGGCAGTGTCCAATTTTTGGCTTCAGCCACGTATTAAAGTTATCTCCATCAATCCATATGAGACCTTCGGGGGAGACGTCTGCCTCCACCTTAATACCGGCTGCGGCATCCCTTATCTTACGGGGCGTGACATCTGCGATGCCATGCATGTCAATGGCTTTTTCCAAGGCATTCTTGAACACATAAGCAGAAAGATAAGTTTCCTCCATATTGTAATGAGTGTATCCATTTTTTCCATAGGGGCTTGATAGGAACCCGTCTACGAATTTTTCGTTTGTAGCGCCTTCCATGGTCTGGAAGTAAGGTGCCGACAAGAAGTGGCCTGCACCATACTCAGCTCCCATAGCAGCAGTCTCAATCTCCCCAGTCGTTAGAGAGGCTATTGGCATTTTATCAACCTTAAGACCGGCTTGTTTAAATTGACGGTGGAATGCAATGTCAGATGCGCCAACGACGGTCGAAAAGATAAAGTCTGGCTTGGCAGCTCTAATTTTCTCTAGGACTGGGCCAAATTCCGACGAACCTAAGGGGATATAC
>JAPKEA010000234.1 GCA_028822275.1 Planktomarina sp.
CTATTGTTTGGGCCGCGAGAAATGCGATTGTATCCTAATGGACAACTGGCTGGTCATATTTTAGGTGGTGCTACATTTGGTGAACAAGGCGTGCATTCGGCTGAGGTTTTGGGAGTTGCCGGCGTCGAGCGTGCTTTTGATGATTATCTTAGAGACCCAAAGCTTGAGGGACGGCCTTTACAGCTATCGATTGATTTATCGGCGCAGTGTGTTTTAGAAGAAGTACTTTATGGCGGAATGCGTCTGATGAATGCCAAGGGAGCGTCTGCCGTTTTGATGGATGCAAACACGGGTGAGATCCTGGCAATGTCTAGCTTACCTGACTTTGATCCGAACAACCGACCGCGCATTTTGACTGAAGGGTTTGCGAGCGACAGCCCTTTGTTTAATCGAGCTGTACAGGGTGTATATGAGCTAGGTTCTACCTTCAAACCTTTTACTGTGGCGCAGGCGCTTGAGTTAGAACTTGTTAAGCCAGAGACGTTAATTGACACCAAGGGACCACTGCGGTGGGGTAAGTTTAAAATCAGAGATTTCCGAGACTATGGTCCCGAGTTGAGTGTTGAGAAGGTTATAGTTAAATCTTCGAACATTGGCACGGCTCGCATAGCGCAAATCATAGGGAACGAACGCCAGAAAGCTTTTTTGGACCGTCTTGGGATGCTGGCGGCGACACCTATCGAACTAATAGAGGGTCCGACTGGTCGCCCACAGTATCCTGATAATTGGTCCGAAATTTCAACAATGACTATTTCTTACGGCCACGGTATTTCTACCTCACCGCTTCATTTGGCGGCCGGCTATGCCACAATTATAAATGGTGGCACCTTAGTAACCCCAACATTACTAAAGCAAAATATACGAAAAGTGGGTAAAAGGATTATCTCTAAAAAAGTGTCTCAGGAAATACGAACAATGCTGCGTCATGTGGTGACTGATGGCACGGCACGCTCGGGTGATGTTCCTGGCTACTTCGTTGGTGGAAAAACAGGTACCGCTGACAAGCCAAGCCCGAGGGGTGGCTATTATGAGGACAAAGTCCTAGCAACTTTTGCTGGCATTTTCCCTAGCCATGATCCAAAATATGTATTGATTGTAACCCTAGATGAGCCAGAAGATCTACGTGGACCAGAGCCCCGGAGAACAGCAAGTGTAACAGCTGTTCCAGTTGCAGCAGAAGTTATTCGCCGAATTGCGCCTCTGTTAGGGCTTGCGCCGCAGGTGGAAAGAAAGCATCAAATGGACATAACACTCGCAAAGAATTAACATCGCAAGGGTGCATCTCGCATGTCGGACTTGGGTAAAACACTTGCAGAATTAGGACTTTCCATAGACCGTGGGTCTTGGGCGCCAATAACTGGCATTGCGGTTGATAGTCGAGATGTGAGGCAGGGTTATTTGTTTGCAGCTTTGCCTGGGTCAAAAATCCATGGAGCTACCTTTATAGCTTATGCTTTGCGACAAGGTGCATCCGCCATATTGACGGATATTGAAGGCGCAAAATTGGCCACTCATGATTTGAATAAGTCAGATGCTAAGCTTTGTGTATTTGCTGATCCCAGGCAAGCTTTAGCTACTGCATCTGCTCTATTTTATGATGCTCAGCCTAAGGTTATGATGGCTATTACAGGGACAAATGGAAAAACATCGGTTTCAACATTTTGTCGCCAAATATGGGTTGAGATGGGTCTGCAAGCGGTTAATCTAGGTACAACTGGCGTTGAGGGGTGCTGGGTCGCTCCATTGATGCACACTACACCTGAGCCGATTACATTACATCGATTTCTGGCGCAGGCTCACTCTGTCGGCATTACGCATGCCGCCATGGAAGCATCAAGCCATGGTTTGGATCAAAAAAGGTTGGATGGTGTTGATCTTAAAGTTGCTGGTTTCACAAATTTTACTCAAGACCATCTTGATTATCACGAAACCTTTGAAGCTTATTTTGCTGCCAAAGCTGGTTTGTTCCTGCGCGTTTTAGGGCCGCTTGGCACTGCAGTTTTGAATTTAGATGACCCTAAAGGGGTTGACCTTTTAGCAGTTTGTAAAAAGCGTGGCCAAAAAATAATCACGGTCGGACGTGGGGACGCTGATCTGCGATTAATTAGACAAAAGTTCGATGCAAATGGTCAAGAAATCTTATTCAGTTGGGATGGCAAATCGCATCAGGTTAAAGTCCCGTTGGTGGGCGGGTTCCAAGGTGAGAATCTTCTTCTTGCAGCAGGAATGGTTATTGCAGGTGGTGCGCTGGAGGATGAGGTTTTTGAAAGCCTGAAAATGATTAAACCCGTAAGAGGTCGGATGGAGTTGGCCGTAACCCGTGCAAATGGTGCAACTGTTTATGTGGATTATGCGCATACGCCCGACGCTGTTGCTACATCACTTAAAGCTTTGCGGCCCCATGTCATGGGACGCCTTATTGTTGTTTTGGGCGCTGGTGGTGATCGAGATACTCAAAAAAGAGTTTTGATGGGGCAGGCCGCCGAGCAATTTGCTGACCGCGTGTTTGTTACAGACGATAACCCACGTACTGAAGACCCGGCACTTATTCGTGAGATGGTTATGCAGGGTGCGCCTAATGCGACTGAAGTTGCCGACCGTGCAGAGGCAATTCTGTGGGCCGTGGATTGTTTGCAGTCGGGTGATACGCTTCTAATTGCTGGAAAAGGTCATGAAGTTGGGCAAATTATTGGGACGGATATTTTTCCGTTTGATGATGTTGAGCAGGCAAGTATTGCAGCTGCAGCCCTCGAAGGAGAATTCTAATGGCACTTTGGTCAGCTGCTGAGGCTGTACGCGCCACCGGTGGGCTTTCTGACGTTCCGTGGGACGCGGATGGTGTGTCGATTGATACAAGAACGTTGCAGCCCGGTGACCTTTTCGTGGCTTTGACCGATATTCGAGATGGACATGACTTTGTAGCGCAGGCCTTGGAAAAAGGTGCGGCGGCGGCCCTGGTTTCAAGGCGCCCCAACGGAATCTCAAAAAATGCACCTCTGTTGATCGTAGATGACGTTTTACGAGCTCTGGAAGCATTAGGGAAGGCGGCGCGTGCGCGCTCTAACGCAAAAATAATTGCGGTTACAGGATCGGTAGGAAAAACATCAACCAAAGAAATGCTGCGCATTATTTTGCAGTATCAGGGCCGAACTCATGCCTCTGTGGCGAGTTATAATAATCATTGGGGCGTACCTTTAACATTGGCTCGCATGCCTATAGATACTGAATTTGGTATTTTTGAAATTGGGATGAATCATCCGGGTGAAATTGCCCCTTTAAGTCAAATGGTGAAGCCCCATGTTGCCATGATTACGACTATAGCGCCCGCACATATGGAAGCTTTTGAAAGTATTGATGCGATCGCGCATGAAAAAGCTTCGGTGATGACAGGGCTCTGTTCAGGAGGCGCGGCAATTCTGCCCGCAGATGTCAAAAGTATCAACATTTTAGTGCAGGCAGCTTTGGCCCATAATGCTACGATTGTTGGATTTGGGGAAAAAGCGGAGGCATTTCGTTTGGTTGCGATGGAAATTCACCGTGATGTTACTGTCATTCAAGCAAGAATACGTGGCGCGCCGGCAGCCCTCAGATTGAACACTGCAGGACGCCATTTCGCCGTAAATGCCATGGGCGCCTTGGCCGCAGTTGAGGCAATGGCTGGCGACCCAGGACGTGCGTCGGTTGATTTGTTTCGTTGGGAGCCGCCTGCAGGGCGAGGACGCAGGGAAACTATTGTCATTGATGCAGCTTTAAGTAATGCAAGTTTCGAACTGATCGACGACGCTTATAATGCAAACCCTAGCTCGATGGCTGCAGCTCTCGAAGTTTTGGCAGCAGCCACGCCACGGACACTTGATGGTGTAACCTTGAATGTGCGTCGAGTGGCAATACTTGGCGATATGCTGGAGCTTGGATCTAACGAGATTGAGATACATAGTGACATTGCTATTAACCCTCATCTCGCAATGGTCGATATAGTCCATTGCATTGGGCCGCGTATGAAAGCGTGCCATGCAAAATTACCGGTCGATATTCGAGGAAGTTGGGCGAATACTGCAGAAGTATTTGCGGCTGATTTGGCGTCCTTGATCGCAGTTGGGGACGTCGTCTTAGTTAAAGGCTCATTGGGTAGTAAATTATCCTTAATTGTTGACCTACTTCGAAAATTAGGGCAACGCTCCTCACCGGATGCGTATAAGGAAACTTAATGTTTTATTGGTTAACCATTCTTTCTGATGGGGGCGATTTTTTTAATCTCTTTCGCTACATTACCTTCCGCGCAGGCGGGGCGTTTATTACCTCTTTGATTTTCGGGTTTGTGTTCGGAAAGCCCCTGATTAACCTTCTGCGCCGTAAGCAAGGCCGGGGGCAGCCCATTCGCACCGATGGGCCTGAAAGCCATTTCAGCAAAGCGGGCACCCCTACAATGGGGGGCGCCATGATTTTGGGAGCTTTGCTTGTTTCTACTGTTCTTTGGGCGCGTTTAGATAATATGTTTGTTTGGGTTGTGTTGTTCGTGACCGTTAGCTTTGGAATAATTGGTTTTGCTGATGATTATGCTAAGGTCAGCAAACAAAATACAACTGGGGTTTCGAGTAAAATCCGTTTGGGTCTTGGTTTTATTATAGCTCTCATAGCTTCAATTGCTGCGTCACAATTGCACCCGGGTGGATTGAGCCTTCAAGTTGCCATGCCAATTATGAAAGACACCTTAATTCCGTTCGGTATTTTGTTTTTTCCTTTTGCTATGATTGTAATTGTCGGTACGGCTAATGCCGTAAATTTGACAGATGGGCTGGATGGGCTGGCAATCATGCCTGTCA
>JAPKEA010000235.1 GCA_028822275.1 Planktomarina sp.
CGAAGTCCCAAACTTAGGTAGATCAAGCGGCTTTTGTTGCAATGAGACATCTAAAACATCTGCCCTCGGTAGCCCGCCTCCTTTGAGTAACTCAAGACGAAACATTGCATAAACGCTACCGTCAATCTGGTTTTTACGGATATAGTTTCCAGAGCCTTGAATGCTCTCAAGAAGTCCTAATTTTTGAAGCTCTTTTAACGATTTTCGGATCGTGCCAACAGAAACATTAAAGCTTTTTGCCATTTGTCTTTCGGGCACAAGACGCTCACCATCAAGCAGACGGCCAGCTGCAATCTCGCGCACAAGAAATTCGCTAATCTGGACAAATCGAGGAAGCGCGTTCGGATGTTTTTGTTTATAATTGACTGCCAAAAGATCATTTCCCTAACGGCTAAAAGTAAGAATTGATACATCATTGATCTACATCTTTTGTAATGTTAGGCAAGAGAAGAGATGTATTTTAAGGAGAGTTTTATGACCGTTGTGCCGATAACCTCCAACGATCTTAAAGCAGCTGAAGTCTCTTGGTTTTCAGCACTGTGTTCCGACGACTATCAGTTCCTTGGGATTCCAGATGGCACCTTAAAATCAAGTTGGGAGCATTGTTCACAAATCGTGACGACTTCGGAAAGCTTGGGCTTTCGCAATATTTTGTGCCCATCCTCATACCAAGTTGGCCAAGACACGCTGACGTTTGTTGCGGGCTGCGCTCCGCTTACCAGTAAAATAAATATGCTGGCCGCTGTGCGTTGCGGCGAAATGCAACCAATCATGCTGGCGCGTACTTTGGCAACTTTAGACCATATGCTTAAGGGGCGGCTGACGGTTAACATAATCAGCTCAGATTTTCCTGGGCAAAAAGAAGAGAGTGCATTCCGCTACCTCCGTTCCAGGGAAGTAGTTGAAATCCTTAAGCAGGCGTGGACGCAAGATGAAATAAATTACGATGGCGAAATATATAAGTTCAAAGGTGTGAATACTGACCCGGTTAAGCCTTATCAAACTGGTGGACCATTGCTATATTTTGGGGGCTATTCTCCTGATGCGCTCGAATTATGCGGCCAGCATTGTGATGTGTATCTAATGTGGCCCGAAAAGATAGAATTCCTTGGAAGTCGGATGAAAGCGGTTAATGAGATCGCTAGCAAGTATGGACGCACATTGGATTATGGCCTCCGTGTCCATATGATTGTGCGCGATACAGAGATTGAAGCAAAAGAATATGCAGAGCACATTGTAGCAAAACTTGATGATGAATATGGCATAATGATACGCGAGAGAGCATTAGATTCAACATCTTTGGGCGTCTCACATCAATCTAAGAATCGTACGCTTGCGGATAAATTTGGCTATATCGAACCAGGATTATGGACCGGGATTGGACGTGCTCGCTCGGGCTGCGGAGCTGCACTTGTGGGATCAACGGATCAAGTGCTGTCTAAAATAGAGAGTTACAAAAAGATTGGTATGCGTTCTTTCATTTTTTCTGGTTATCCACATCTTGAAGAAGCGGAACATTTTGCCAACCGCATCTTGCCAGAGCTTGAGACATGCTCGCTTCCGCATGAGTATGGACGCGTTCCTAATGAAACACCCATGACGCCGCTTGGCGCAGGAGAGCGTAAGTAATGACCTGGATCTCAACAACAACGACGCTTAGAGTAAGGTATAAAAACCTTTGATCAGGTGGAATACCTACTGCGGATATAAGGCGGAACTAGCTCCTAGTGAGGCGCCCAAAGCTTATCCAGCGTTATAGGCAAAAAAATGGAAATCCTGAGCAGATTCAAACCTAAGTCGTCGCGCCAATAATTTGATCCTGATATAAAAGGTATAAATTAAATGAAAACAATTTCTCAATTAGAAGATAGCTTGGATCCTTATTGGCATCTGCACGAAGAAGACTTTGAGTCTCCTTTCATGGAGCCTTTATTGACTGCTGAAAACTTGATCTTCATGGGTGGGCGAGACGTGCAAACGCTCAATGGCGAGTGGCGGTTCACGATTGACCCAATGCGCGAAGGATTACGCCAAAGGTGGTTCGAAAATGATTCTCAACCAATTGAGAATTGGACTATTCCGCGTGATTATGATGACGGAGCATGGCAGACAACGCATGTGCCAAGCTGCTGGACAACTGAGCGGGCTGAATGGCTTCGTTATGAGGGTGCTGCATGGTATTCACGCATGTTCGTGACAGAGCAGCCCAAGGGTGACGGGCAACTCTTCCTTCGGGTGGGCGCGGCAAACGAGCGCGCGCGTATTTTTTTAAATGGACATTTTTGCGGCCTTCATATCGGAGGATCAACACCATTTTTTGCGGACGTTACGCACCATGTCATACCGGGTGAGAACCTCATCATGATTGAGGTTGATAACTCTCGCCGCGCAGATGCCGTGCCAATGTATCACACGGATTGGTTTAATCATGGTGGTCTTTATCGGGATGTAGAATTGGTAAAAGTTCCAAAGCTACACATCACCAATTTTTTTATCCGCCTTACTGCAGATGGGATTGGAGTTGACCTCACGTTGTCAGCGTCAGAAAGTGGTGTTGCCAAGGTTAACATCGAAGGACTGTACTCGGGGGACATCGCCGTAATCAATGGAAATGCGAGCGTAACACTCGCGGCTGAACCAAAATTGTGGGCGCCTACTGACCCAAAGCTTTATGACGTATCAGTGAGCTTTGATAAGGATATAGTTAGTGACCGAGTAGGCTTTCGCCATATAGAGCGGCGAGGAACAAGCTTATTCCTAAATGGCACCCCCCTTTGGTTAAGGGGGATAGGAGTTCATGAAGAAGATAAAGAACAAGGCAAATGCTCCGATGAAGTAGACATACGGCGCCGGTTTAAGCATCTGCGCGAGCTTGGTGTTAATATTGCGCGGCTTTCGCACTATCCCCATCACGAACGTGTCGCCGAGATAGCAGATGAGATGGGTATTTTATTATGGGAAGAGATCCCAGTTTATTGGGCGATCCAGTTTGACCGAAAATCGACCTATGAAAATGCCAAAAATCAACTTTTGGAAATGATTAGGCGCGATACCAACCGAGCTAGCGTCATTCTTTGGGGCGTTGGAAATGAAAACGCTGATACTGATGAGCGCTTGTCATTTATGCGCCGCTTGGCAGAGACCGCTCGGCAGGAAGATCCTTCACGTCTAATTACTGCGGCCTGCCTGATAAATCGTGAAAAGTTCCAGATTGAAGACCGGCTAACCGCTTATCTGGATGTGATTGGGTTAAACCAGTATTTTGGATGGTACGAACCAGGGTTTGAGGGATTGGAGAAACTGTTAAAAAGTTCAAAACCAGATAAGCCGGTGATCATTTCCGAAACTGGCGCCGATGCTCTAACGGGTTTGCACGGTCCTGACACGCAGCTATTTACCGAAGAATATCAAGCGGCAGTCCTAACACGACAAATCGATATAGCGGCCCAAACTGACTATATTGTTGGAACATCAATTTGGATATTATACGACTTCCGAACGGACAGACGACAGACGCGACACCAACGTGGCTGGAACCTAAAAGGTGTTATTGCCGCTGACAAAAATACTAAAAAGTTAGGCTTTTCAGCTTTGGCTCGGGCCTATCAAATACATTTTAAAGACGCCGAGCCAGACTAACATTTCCATTAAAGAACGGCGCGTATCAGTTAATACTCAAAACTCATGACTCATGAAACGGCGTCATCAATTTCAAACTTTGCTTAGAGCACCTAACCGAACGGCTTGAGCTTGCGCCTTTAGAGCGAGCTCCATCACTTTGAAACAATGCTTTTGTGGCATTGCGGTCTCGGTTCGATGGATCACATCGTGAATAAGCTGTTCGAAATAGGGTAGGGCAGCATCAGTGGCGTTAATATACTCACAGCTATCCCCGTTAACCACAAACACATGGTTGGTGCCTTCCCGCCCGGCCACGTCAACATATTTGCGCAGTTCGATATAGCCCTCAGTTCCTAGTATCGTTAGGCGGCCGTCACCCCAAGTTGGCAAACCGTCAGGAGTATACCAGTCAACTCGGATATACCCAAGTCCGTGGTCAGATCGTAGGTTGATCTCTCCAAAATCCTGCAAACCAGTATCAGACGGGTTTGCAAAATTTGCGACAGTCGACGATACGATTTCCGCATCATCCGAACCAGTAAAAAACAAGAACTGGTCGATCTGATGGGAGGCGATATCAGTAAGAATACCGCCATAGTCCGCTTCGTTAAAGAACCATTTAGGCCGCGTAGGGCGATTGAGACGATGTGGACCAAGACCAACCGTTTGTATAACTTTGCCTATGCGGCCCTCAGCAATCAATTCAGCCGCGCGGGTAACTGCAGGAACTTCAAACCTCTCAGAAAAGTCAATCGACCATATGCGTCCGGTTTTAGCAGCGCATGCTTTAATGCTATCTAGCTGTTCCAATGTCGTGCAACCAGGTTTATCGGTCATCACATCTTTACCTGCTTGCATTGCCTCAATCGCACGAGCAGCCCTACGGACTGGGACATCGGCGATCAATATCATATCTATTTCTGGATCCTGTAACAGACTATCTCGGTCTGTAACCCTTGGTATATCTGGAAAACGCTGCAAAAAGCCCTCAACTGGCTCAGGGTCACCTTCGGTCCACCACCCCTTGCATGTGCATCCAAGCTCGAGCATCTTGCCCAATTGTCCAAAGATGTGTCTGTGATCAACGCCAATGACGCCCAGTGTGAGGTTTTTCATTAACTTACCTTTTCTTTTAATGTGATCTGCCGGGCCTCACGTGAGCTTATTTCAATAGCTCTGATTAACCGTTGGACTCTGAG
>JAPKEA010000236.1 GCA_028822275.1 Planktomarina sp.
TGTTTTGATAGGCCTTTATGCGCAGTCTAGTCGAGAATTTTGCTGCGCTGCACATAGGAGTGAGATAAATTTTTGCAATCCGGGGTCGTGGATTTCGGTCTCCATAAAGTCCGATCACCTCAGGATAGTCATCAGCTTGCATGTCTCTCGGTACTGACAAGGTTAAAGGTACCGATACACCAGAGTCAGAATAATGTGGCATGTCGATATGAATAGGTCCATCGTCTAAATCCAGGGCGCCAAAATCTGTGAATATTGCGTTTTTTACGTCCATTTCTGTAGCCAAGCCAATGCGGGGCAGCCCCATAGCTAAGAAAGATGCGGAGGAAATAACAAAACCCCGTCTCGTCAGATGGGAGCGTTTCAAACGCGTCGATGATGGTGGTAATTGCACCAGTGTACTCACTCTTCTTAACTGATTTATGTCGAGTTTAGCCTGTGAAAACAAAAAAGCCTCAAAAATATCACTCATAATAATCAATATTATAAATGGTATTTATTGATTTTAATTATGATAAATTATGTCAAAATTTGAGGACCAACTATTACAGGGCATATCAATGATAGCAACTTTCTCGCAGTTATTTGTGTTTGTGTTTCTTATTTTACAGATGAGCCCACAAATCTCACTGGCTGCAACCGCAGAACTATCTGTATTATCTTGTAGAATTTGTCACGCCCAATCCGGAACTTCGTCTGAAATCCCCAGCTTGGCCCATAAGTCCACGCAAGAGATCCTGAACAGGTTAAAAACGTTTCTAGCAATAAAAACCGAATCGACCATCATGCATCGATATATGACCGGCTACTCAGCCGTAGAACGAGAAGACTTGGCAGATTACATTTCAAAATTTGGGTTGGTGGCAAAATGAAAACGTTTAATCGACGCCAAGCACTTGTCCTTTCTGCGACAGCCGCGACCGGATTACTCTTGGCCAGCCCTACGCTCGGAGCAAATCGACCCAAAATTGTAATAATTGGAGGTGGGTTTGGTGGGATTTCGGCCGCAACAGTGTTGAAAACCATTCAGCCTGATTTTGATATCACGATTGTGACTGAAACAGATACGTTTAGTACCTGCCCGTTTTCCAATTTGGTGGTCGCCGGACTAAGATCGCTCAAGAGCATCACCTTCTCTTATGAAAATCTCGCGGCCCAAGGGATGTCGATCAAAGTTGGCAAAGTCACCACAATTGATGCCGTGAAAAGGGTCTTATCCTTAGCCGATGGCTCGAACCTAAGTTTTGATCGCTGCATTGCCTCTCCAGGCATTGAGATGCGGTTTGACCAAATACCGGGTTATACAGAAGAACTGCAAAATCTGATGCCACATGCTTGGAAGGCGGGTGCGCAGACACTTCAGCTTAGGGATCAATTGTCGTCCATGCAGCAGGGTGGAACTTTCATAATATACGCGCCCAACACCCCTTACCGATGCCCAGTTGCCCCCTACGAGCGCGCAAGTTTAGTTGCGCATTATTTTACAAGGCATAACCCAACAGCAAAAATTTTGATTGTTGACGAAAAGGACTCGTTCGCCAAACAAGCCCTTTTTACACAGGCATGGGAGCTGCTGTAT
Source organism: Planktomarina sp. (assembly GCA_028822275.1). Taxonomy (GTDB): domain Bacteria; phylum Pseudomonadota; class Alphaproteobacteria; order Rhodobacterales; family Rhodobacteraceae; genus Planktomarina. The sequence continues at coordinate 1,580 of JAPKEA010000236.1, forward strand.
TCAGGCATGATTACCCATGTTCCCTTCTCTGAAACGGGAGGGATCATTGAAGTAGACGCCAAAAATCTAGAGATCATGACCCCGTTCGAAAATTTCAAAGGCGATGTTGTCAATTTTATCCCTCCGCAAAAGGCACCCAAATTTTTGTTGCAATCAGGCTTAGGAGGCAATGGGTTATGGTGCAAAATTGACGAGGCCACATTTGAGTCCAAACATGCGCCCAATATCCACATTTTGGGCGATGCGGCGTTGGTGGGCGATATGCCCAAGAGTGGGTTTTCAGCCTCGGTCCAAGGTGGAATTTGCGCGCATGCAGTGGCATCTTTGATGAATGGTGAGCCGCCCAAAACCGCTGTGTTGCTCAACACCTGCTACAGTCTGGTTGCACCAGACTATGGAATTTCAGTCGCAGGTGCCTATCGCATAAACGATGAAGGTCGACTGAGATCAATCAAAAATACCGGCGGAGCGAGCTCCATTGATGCAAGCGACGAAGTCAGGAAAGCTGAAGCTTCTTATGCTTATGATTGGTACAATAGCCTCACACACCTGATGTTTGGATAGGTCAACAATGGGTTCTAAAATATCTTTAGCCCTTGGCGCAGGATATGCTGCAATCTGGGTTGCGACATCAGTGCTTTCTGACAGCGTACCGGCTATATATGCGCTCACGGATACTGCCGGAGACCCTGAAAACGGCCTTTTGGTCCTACGTGACTCGTCAAAAGCAAGTTGCCTGATTTGTCATAACATTCCATCCCTTCCAGATCGTGACCAAGGGCGAATTGGCCCCGCCTTGGATGGCGTTGCTACTCGGTATTCCAAACATGAACTGCGCCTCCGGCTTATTGATGCAAGGCACATCAATGAGAAGACCGTGATGCCCCCATATTTCTCCACCGAAAATCTCTTTCGAGTTGGACAGAAGTGGCAAGGGAAAACAATATATACAGGGCAAGAGGTCGAAGACGTTCTGGCTTTTCTGATGGGGTTAGATGACTGACATGGAGAGATTGGCACTAATACTGATCATTTATGCCGCTCATGCAGAGGCGCAAATTTTGACAGGCTCAGGCCCCATCTCCGGCTATGACTTCATGGAACCCACAACGCAGCAACTCCAGGATGATGACTTTATAAATCCAGCATTTTTTTTGGTTGACCGAGGATTGGCTCTGTGGGATCAAACCAGTCCGACCAACTCCAAATCCTGTGGCATCTGCCATCAAAACGTCGAAACTGATATGTACGACGTCTCACGCCAATATCCAAAATACGATACAAAACTTTCAAAATTCATCAATCTTGAGATGAAAATAAACAGTGAAATTGTGAAGAAACTTGACGCGGCGGCGCTGGCCTCAGGCTCAGAAGACCTGCTTGCACTGACCAGTTTGATCGGGTTGCAATCACGGGGTTTGCCAATGGCCAGCGCGAGCAACTTTGGAACCCAAGCTTGGATTGAACGCGGCAAGACCATCTACGAAACCAAACGCGGTCAGTTGAACCTTTCATGTGCAAACTGCCATCAAGATCACTGGGGCGACAGGTTGCGCGGTGACACTATCAGTCAGGGTCAAATCAATGCATTTCCCATATTTCGCCTCATCTGGGGCGAAGTCGGTTCACTTCAACGCATGTTTAGTTGGTGCATGAACGCGGTACGATCAGAGCCTTACGATAATGACTCCGATGAGGACCTGGCGCTCGAAGCCTTCCTTACAAAAAGAGGGCAGGGCCTTGCCATCGAAACACCTGGGGTTCGCAGATGAACGGAACCTCACAGCAAAGACGCGCAGCATACCGGTTTAAAGGACCAAACCATGAATAAAAATGCTGTATCAGGGACTCTTGCAGTGGTGCTTGTGGCCGCTACAGTGGTTTTAGTTGATGTATTTCCAAGCGAAATTAAGCCGTTAACATCTCTTGATCAGGCTGGCTTCTCTGACGACCAAATTGAGCTGGGCCATAATTTAACTTTGATTGGCGATTGTACCTCCTGCCATCAACCCAAGGGCACCAAGCATATGTCAGGCGGTGTCGCACTGCCAACTCCATTCGGAACCATCTACTCCACCAACATCACACCTGATTTTCAGAACGGCATTGGGTCTTGGTCTTATGGAGCATTTGAACGCTCAATGCGCGACGGAGTTGACCGTGACGGAAATCATCTCTATCCGGCCTTTCCCTACGATCATTTTGCGGCCACAACCGATGAAGATCTTACGGCGGTTTATCAGTTCTTGATGACACGAGAGCCAATCGCGTCAGAGCCCAAGCAAAATGAGCTGTCATTTCCGTTCTCCCTACGGCCACTTTTAGCGGGATGGAAACTCTTATTTCATAACACTGCGCCCTTTGAAGCCGATCCAGCGCTTACTGTTGAGGAAAATCGAGGCGCCTACCTAGCAAATACTTTAGGGCACTGCTCGGCCTGCCATAGCCCCCGCAATATGTTTGGCGCCGTCAAAAAGAATTCATTTTTTGAAGGTGGTGAAGCGGAAGGTTGGATCATCCCACCACTCGCGGAACATAGCATCTCAACGGTTGGCTGGGATATTGATGACTACGCGGATTACCTCTTCGATGGCTGGAGCGAAAAACACGGTATCGCAGGCGGAGCAATGACAGAAGTTGTCGATAATTTGTATGAAGCGGACGAAGATGACGTTTTTGCCATGGCCGCATGGCTTGCCAAAATTACACCACCCATCGGGTCAGATAAGAGCGCCAAGCGTTTTAAGGCCATTGCAAGCCTTGATTTACCAGAGGACTTTGACGTTACTTTTGTGGGCCAAAACATACCAACCAATATCCTCTCCGGGGCTCAGATCTTTAAAGGTAAATGCGTCAAATGCCACAAGGCGAGGCTGGTAAAATCGCAGCCTGTTTCTCTCGGTCTGAGCTTTTCCGTGAATGATGGCAGCCCCAAAAATCTATTTAAAATCATCCTTGAAGGCATCGATCCACCACTTGGGGTTAGTTCAAGGAAGATGCAAGCGATATCCCTATCGGAAGAAGAGCTCGCAGCCGTAGCCTCATTTGTACGGTGGCGCTTCAGCGATCAAGCGGAATGGATGGACCTTGCAACGGATGCAAAAGAGGCTGCCGCAGCCGGTCCGCCACATTAAGGAATTGCCCCAGAGACCTTAAATTTCTTGTCATTCAGGCGGTAAGGGCTTGCGCTATTTTTGAACATCGGCACCGGGTCACGTTAGGGAGTTCGGTGGA
>JAPKEA010000237.1 GCA_028822275.1 Planktomarina sp.
AGAGGCCTCACTCGACCCACGGTATCTTGACCCCAGACGAGGCCTATGCGAGCCAAACAGAACCAATGAGATTAGCAGCCTGACAGGAAACCATGGTCTACCTCAGCAAGGCTGCAAAATGGTCGAAAAACTAGGACCAACTCTCGCAGCATTAAAACGCGTTGCGCCGTTGCTGAAGTTGACGTGGCGTGGAAATGCAGGATCACGCTTAGCTTGATCCCAGACCCATTTGCGGCTGCAAGAATACCGCAGCGCCATTTGTTGGTCTGTGAGCCATGTTGGGGCCATCGTGGGTTTACTCCGTCAGAGATTGTCCCCACCGAATATTTACAAAAAGTCCCGTGCCGAAACACCGCTGATTCCTAGAATGCGATAACTAGAATTTATAATCCTTTGAGGTGATGTCTTGCAAAACTCATTATCTTGGAAATTAAGGTTTCAGTGTCATCGTCACCCCAGAGCATTTTCACCTCGTCCGTATGATTTGTGAAAACGTCTGCCATAAACCCTACCACATTGCCCGTGCCTAATTTAGCTCGCTTTGAAATCAGAAATTCCATGCGTCGCAAAGTTTGCTTTGACGGGCCTTTAGCCCGTCCTTTAAATTTGTTGAGTTGTTTGGCTTTAAGCGCGCCAACGGTATCAGCTTCCACAAACGCACGTTTTTAGTATTTAGCCGCAAGTTCGGTATTGCCATCCTTTTGGGCTTGCATCGCCAAGCGCATCCATTTGCGCTTCATTTCACCGCGTATTTTTTCGTCAAAAAATTCCGCCATCAATCATCGCTTGTCACAAAATCAAAATAACGTTGCGCCAATGCCGCGGGCTGTTTGATTAGAGCGGTTCTTCGATAATTCTTGTCCAGCCCAGCCAGCGCATGATCGCAATATCTGTCAACCAGAAATCCATCAATCGCAGGCTTTTGGTTCAATGACCAAGTCTTGAATGAATTTCTAAACCCGTGCGTTGTGATCTTGCCAAACGTCTGAAAATTTCGCCTTAAAGTCTTGGCATTGTTCGGCTGACGCCCGTCCACTGTAAAAAAAAATCCACACTTGTGGGGCAGGGCGCTGACAGCCTATGACAGCTTCGGTGGTGGTTTTATCGGGTATGCGTTACCCGATTATTTAGCCTTCGCTTATGCCCAAAGGTGCCACTGGAAAAGTCCAGACGTTGTTGTCGCACTCAAAGTGCTGCCAGCGCATATTCGTCACGACTGCCGCGCGGTGACAACTGATTATAGCAAGCTGCATCCCGCCTTTTACTGCCGGTGAATATGGAGCTTCAGATAGCCACTCCCATGTCTCTGGCAGATGGGTAAAATGCAGAGATGCCAAGTGATTGATTTTCCGCTTGGGTACCGTGAAGGATGCTTTTTTAGAAACGCGATTGCCGGTGATCTGCTCGTCGTCATAAGCAGTTTCAAAAACCTCATGCAGATGGCCAAGGATTTTCCGCGCTGTCCCCTAATTGGTCAGAAATAGAGGCTGCATAAATTTCTTAAGCAGTGGGCTGCTAAATTTGTTAATTCTGAGGTTGCCAATGTACTTTTTTAACGTGGGTTTCATATGCGCTAAGTGGAAACCGCGCGGATGCACTATGCCGCCAAGTATTCGCCATGATTTGCAGGCCATACCAATCTCTAAAAGCCTGATCATAGATTTGAAAGCCCAAACGGCGAGCACTTGTTTCTGCACCTTGACTGCTTTCTTTCACAAGTTCAGCGGGTTCCGCGCCACGCAGCAAAGCCGCGTGCAGATTTTCTGCGCTGGTCTCGCCTAGTTTTAATGTACGTTTTGCAGCCAAGATAGCTTCCCTTGCATCTGCCAACTTGCGTTCTGAGTATTCTCCTAGGTCAATCCACCTGCGCTGCCGTTTATGGATGCGTGGATTTGAAATAGTTTACGTCCACTTCGACCTCCTTATATATAGCCCGTCATATACAGCCCGTCGTCGCATTGTGTGCGTTCGTCGTTGCTGGTCGGGGTCCATTTGCGGATTGCGGTTTCAGTCAGCATTTTACCATTTTTTCGAAACTATTTTTGCGGTGATTTAGCAACACGGGTACGGACTGATTGATACAGATATACATTCAAATCATTGTTTCTATGTAATTTAATTAGGTATAAGTAATTGCATTAAACAACAATTATGATCCCTGTTTATCCACTACTATCACGATAATTAATATTTAATATCAAATGCTTAGATATTTTTTAGCCATTTTAAAGCCTTTATTTGCAATATAACTTGAAGCGTAATGGTCGCCACAGACCATTAAACATCAAAATTATACTCGTCACACATTTGGCCTGTCTGCCAACATATCAATGTAAGTTGAAGTAACGATTGCACAGGGTCTATAAATATCAGCCTTTTGCCAACTAGCAACAGGCTACACAGCCGTGCCAGATTTAATAAGGTACTAAAATTAGAATTGGTGAAGTTTATAATCGCATTAGTCTGTTTGGTTTTGATTTTTGCGAAAAAGCTCCGAACCTAATTCTATTTTTTTTTGACTTCAATTTTGACAATGACTGCAAATAAGACTGGGTGGTGATCCCCTCAAAACTGCTTATTTTGTCTTCGTGGAAGACTTTACAAATTACGGGTTGCATTTGAGTGTATGGAATAATCAAGGAAAAGTGTTGACTCTGTCACGATTAAACCCAAGTATTTTTATCAAGTATTAAAAATTGGGATTTTAATATGAGTAGACTAGCAACGACTTTTACGGGACTTGAATTTGTAAACCCATTTGTTTTGGCCTCCGCGCCGCCAACAGAAAGCAAACGCAAAATTTTGAAAGCCTTTGAGGCTGGTTGGGGTGGTGTCGTCACAAAGACTATTGGCCTGCACCCGGTCGAGAACGTCGCCGGGCCAAAAACAATCTACCAACGCGCAAGTGACACAAAACCTTATGTCTCACGGATGAAGCGCATGGACACAGTGTCTCATTCTTCATGGAATTGGGAGCTGATCTCTGATCAGCCGCTTGATTTGTGGCTGCCTGATTTGGAAGAAATTAATACTACCTATCCTGACCGCATGGTCATCGCCTCTATTATGGCTGGTGCTGGCAGTGATGCGGAAATGGACAATTGGCGCAAACTTGCAACAGCTTGTGTGAATGTCGGGTGTAATGCGATTGAATTGAATATGTCATGCCCTCACATGGATCGTAAGGACATGGGCGCGAATATTGCCAATGACGAGGAGATTATCAGATCTATCCTAGGGGCTGTGACTAGTGCGGTCAGCGTGCCGATCTGGGTTAAGCTTACACCAGCAACCTCAACGCTCGTCGATTCGGCTGGAGCCGCATACGAGTCTGGCGCCACATCAATATCGCTTTGCAATACCTTTCCATCTCTACCGTTGATGGACCCCGAAACACTGAAATTTGAGGTTGAGGTTGATGGGCTGGTTACCTCTGGAGGACTAGGTGGAATGGCGATCTTGCACCAAGCCCTACAGCGTGTGTCAGATATTTCGAAGGCTTTTCCGGATAAAGAAATCTCTGGTATCGGCGGTATAAGAGGGTTTCGCGAAGCCTTTAATTTCATTGTGCACGGTGCTGGTAACTTGCAAGTCTGCACGTCCGCTATGGAAGAAAAGGGCAGTGGAGGCATTGGGATCAAGCTTTTTCAAGAGTTAAAACATGATCTGGACGATTACTTGGAGCGCAAAGGGTGCTCATCAATTGAAGAAATTCGAGGCATTGCCCGAGAACGGATTGTTGAGCATTCTCAGGTTCGCAGAAAGAGCGAAGACTATAACGGCGGGTACAGGATAGCATCTTAGATCGGTAACGTCTGGTGATCTGCGTAAAACGAAAGTTGAGCTCAACCAAAGTCATCAATGCTCCGACAGACCTATTCATTCTGAGGGGCGGACCAGCCGACATACGGTCAGACAACGTCCTATGCGCGAACTGATTGGCTGATCTGGCGTCAGCTTATTGTCGCGTCGAGGTGTCTCGACACGTTTGGAGTACGTCTCAGTTTGGCGGTTTGGTCAAACGACCCTCTCTCCCATAACAAACACTGAGTACGCTTTTGCGACTCTCACCGTCCTTAAGATGCGATCATTGGGTCACTGATGCAGAAGGCCTCAACATTATCTACGAGGTCAGATATCTGCCTCTACGGCCCTTACCGAGAAAGGTCCTACTGCTGTCGATCACCCCTCAAAGAAGGGGTGATAGGGTTCACCATTTTTGATGATCCCATGAACAGTACGGGCCATCTTGGCGGCGATTGCGGTATACGCCTTGCTGCGCAAATAAGTGTCGTGACGGTCTTTGACGATATAGCGTTCGAATTTGTCCCGAAAGCCATTCGTGTTTTGGAGGGTGGCGACTTGCCCGGCCATCCAGAGGGTGCGGCGCAAGCGCGCGTTGCCGTATTTTGAGAGTTTGGTCTGGCCACGGGATGTCCCCGATTGGATGGGGGCGAGGTCCATGCCACAGAACTTCAAGAACGGACGATGATGAGTGAAACGACGCAGCTCACCAGCTTCGGCAAGAATGGTCAGGCCATTGATTGGGCCGATCCCTGGGACAGATGTCAGCAGCTGATAGTCCGCTAGATCTTTGAGCAATTCCACGGCGCGGGCTTCAATCTGATTGCGCAGTGCGATCAGCCCGCGGCCCTCGCCAAGAACCAAGTGGAACATACCAACTGCGTCTGAAACTGGGCCAACAGGCAATCCCACAGAGGTCTTGGCAATCTCGTAGATATCTGTAAGAGCCCGACTCAAAAGTTTATGTTTGAACGCAATGTCTTGCGCTTCTCCTGG
>JAPKEA010000238.1 GCA_028822275.1 Planktomarina sp.
GTTTCGGTGCTGCATGATAGCCTCGTGGTGGTTTTTCGCAGGAGTCCTTGGATCGAGTGTAGTTAGTGTAGGGCACGTTGGGCAGCATAAGCACTGATTTGCGTAAAGTTCCCTATAGAGCCTTCCGTGAGAGAGTTTACGCAAATAGGGGGTATTCCTGCCCAAGCGGCCCAATCATCCTCCTGTGAAGGTGGGGGGCACCGATTTTAATCCGATGTAGAAACGATCGGAACCACTTTTACGCTGTCTAAAGCCTCTCTCGCTTAGCTGTTCTGACAGTGCGCGTTTGCTAACCGGTCTTAGGCCACTTCTTTCACACCAAAACTTGTACTTACCATACAGCTCTGAGCGTTTCACTTCTGCAGTTGGCTCTGAAAGGGTCTTTTCAGTCAAAAACTCACCTAGGAGGTCGCTATCAGTCCTATACTGTGCAATTTCCTGAGACATCGCAGTACTGTTTCGCAAACCCGTTTTGAGGTAGATACCTGCACCCTGAACGAACCAAGCCAAAATACCTTCCACTTCACCTTGGAGCTTGGAGGGCAGGGTGCTGTCTTGCTCCTCCGGTTTGAATGTCCGTCTGAAGGGCACAATAACCAGTCTTCGCCAAATCCCGTCGTCAGTGCCTTTCACAATAGGTCGATGGTTTGTCCGCACCCATGGCGTAAAACTTGGCAGAAAGGCAAAGAACTCTTTGTGCAAAAAACGTGCTGAGATTGGCTCTCGCCCCGCCAGTTGTTTCGTGACAGTTTCGTCTAACATCATGCCGCCAGGCAGCTCATTAATCGAGACAAGTCTAGCCCCGTTAAGCATAGCTAAATCCGACCGGGCACCATGATCGTCTGAGCGCCTCGCAGCAAGAAGTGAAGACGGTGCTGTTACCGCATAACTGCCAAAGACTGAGGACATTACGTTGCCGAATATGCTTTTTCCATTTGCTCCGGTGCCGACACAAAAAACGATAAGCTCCTCGTCTGTCCTGCCGGTCAAAGTGAGACCGGTTAACCTTTGTACAGCATCGATTGTTGCGGTATCGCCCTTGAACACGTCCAACAAAAACGACTGGAACATCGGACATGTAGCGTCTTCTGAGTAGTCGATGTCGATGCACTTCGTAATATACAGCGATGGTGTATTGGATTGTAGGCGGCCTGTTCTTAAATCGACAACGCCATTTCTAACCCCTAAAAGTTCGGGGTGTGCATCGAGTGTCGCATAGGTTTTGCTTATACCATCTTCTGATTTGGCCAGTTCAAGCATGGCGTCAATACGTGGCTTGCGCTGTAAACTGGCGATCTCACCGATGAGTTTTGGTCCCTTATCTGGATTTTGCGCGGCTCGTAGACAGGATTGGTGGTATAGCTCTAACGCAACCTGTTTTGCGGCTTGGATATTTTCGCCCAGATTGCACCAAATCCACTGTTTTTTTTGATCATTCCAATGAAGCCACTTATTGCGACCACGAATGAAAACGAACCTATCAATGTATTGGTCGCGGAAAAAACGAGCTGCTATTAGGTCCCCCTTCAAAGCCCAATCTGCTTTAACAAGCGTGGTGTGGTCTCCGATTGTAGCGGGTTTAGTCAAATTAAAATTCAAACCATCACAGGCACTGTGGATTGTACGCTCTCGATAATCGCGTCTCTGCGTCCACTTATCACGTTGAGCAAGGCCCGACCTTTCAAAAACTTGTTCCACCCAAGCGTGCAAACCTGACTTTGGTAGGTTCTTACGAGCGCCCCAACGTGCAATTTGCCGTGCAAGATAATAGTCGGCCTCAGATTGTGAGGGAAACGTTAATTCCCCAGTAAATGGCTCAAAGCACTTTGCCCAATCACCTTGCCACAACGTGGACTCATTTTGCTGAAAGTGCTGTATTGCTTCATCAATGAGCGGCTGCAGATCAACCGAGTTAGATGGCTCATCTTTGCTCCAACTATGCGTTGAAGCGACATTATCCTGCTTTTTTTGAGGTAAAGACGATGAGAGTGTTTTAGCCTCATACCTAGGTCCAGTACTCAGAACTTGAACGGTTGGGGGAACGGAAGGAGTAATGGTTTTATTAAGCGCCTGTTGTTCTTGGTTGTAAGTTTTCATGTGACAAAAGCCGGGCAAGCGAAGAAGTCGACTAACATCCACAGCAGCTTTGTCTGCGCCCAAGGGAACAAGACCTTGGTTAATGGCCTTCGCTACGTCTTGGGCCAGTTCTTCGCCATCTGAGAGTAACCAGTACCAGTGTTGTTTGTTAGAGCTGCTACTTTGCACCACGATGCTAGGTTCTAGCATATTCCTTAAGCTGAGAAGCTGCGCTTCTGTAACATCGTCTAAATCTGCATGTACGCCGCGGACCCGAGCTAGGTTATCTAGTTTTCTCTGCCCGTCGAACTCATTAACGGCGATGTATATTGCCGCCCCTTCTTGATTGAGTACTTCCAGATGGGCGAGCAGCAGCTTTGCGTCACCGTGCGTTAGATTTGGAAACCGATGACTTAGTGAGTCAGGGACTGGCTTTTCTTTTTTATCTGTAAACGTCTCAATGTTGAAACGAGCCTCCCGTGACGGGTCGAGTAAGTCTAGAAATTCCATTGCAGGGTGTATCATCCACGATCCCCCCAGTGGTCTGTTTGCGGTCTGCTTTCTATCCAATTTTGAATATCAGTAGCTAACCAACCAACTGCTCGTTTTCCGAGTTTGCGGGGACGGGGAAAGGCGTCCCCATTGACCATTTCGTAAATAGTGGATCGTGATATTTTTGTGATGCCTGCTACATCGCCGATACGTAAAATGCTTTGCACTTTAACCTCCTGTGAAAACCGTAGTGATCGCAGAATGTCCGAAATGATTCAGTTGAGGTGGGTAGTAGACGTACCTCGGTGTTTAACGGCTAACTCACAGTACTTTCTTTGGCATTTATGTATGTGTATGCTCTGAACTTTATCTTTTTATACCAGAATTTTCGAGCGTTTGTGTCGTCGTTACCCTCTTCACCAAATATCCCCATATGAGATAAATGATTAGCAAAATTGCTTACGGAAGATAGAATATTTATAGCCTTTGTGGGTCCGTTTGGTCCCATGTATATGTTGATAATGTTTTCGACTATCGGTTCAACTCGTTGAGTTTCAAAGTCTCGTGCCGCATGCTGACCTCTTCCAATTGGCCAACATGTGTTATCGATAATGTCGATTTCAGTCCCGTCTTCGAGGTGAAAGCGCTCTAAGGGCTTTGGCTGTACAGTTTTTTTGCGCGGCATTAGGCTTTCACCAACTGTATGACGTTATTGTGTTCTCCGGTGACCATATTTGCCCAAGTATCGAGTGCGGTAGCACGTTCAGGAAGTTTCTGTGCTTTGTTATAAACTGCAGCAACGGCTGAGGCTCTACTACCAGTAGCAACGTGGTTCTGGATGCGGTCAACGACACCTTCATCAAAACCAGCCTCCGCTAGTGCCGTTGCCTGTGATCTTCGCAGATCATGTAAAACCCAATGGTCAAAAAAAGGTTTGTGCTCAAGGCTAAACCAATAATTTTGAATATATTTGTCTAGCTGTAATTTAGCTTTGCTGACGCCCGATGCAGCCGTCTTTCCGTTAGTGGTAAATACAAATTCGCTTGGCCTATTTACCTGCTGTTTTTTAAGTTCATTCAGTTCATTAACTACAGGCGCACTTAAGTGGACAATATGTGGGCGCCCATTTTTAGGGTTCGGTATCTCATAGCTGTTGCGTCCAAAATCTATCCAACGCCACCGCATATTTAGAATATCGGACCGACAGCGCTGCCCTGTTAGAATGCAGAGCCTAATATATGGCCCCCAAAGTGGACCCATATCAAACGAGGCAGACCAAATTGTTTTTACTTCCTCTAGTGTTGGCGTTCTATCTCTTGGAGCCTCTTTTCCTGCTGACTGCAGAAGTGCGCCTACATCTGAATCAATATGGCCTCTCTTATGCGCCCAGCCGCAAAATGCTCTAAGCGCTGCACGTATTCGATTAGCCATGAAAACTTTGCCTTCGGATTGCTTGGCATCAATGATCGATTGCAGATCACTCCGTGATAGCTTGGACATAGGGGTGTTATAATGATGGACTAGTGCAGAGTGCAGCTGACGCTTGCGTCCTTCACGGCTTTGGCCAACCTTTAATTCCTGTTCAACATGATTTTTGATATAGATATCTAGGATCACTTTAACTGACTTCTGGGATAGCTTTTCAGCTTCGATTAAATCGATGGCATCCTGAGCTGCCTGCACTGGGTCTATCCCACGCTCTGCTTGCACTTGTATTCCCAAAGCAGCAGACCTTGCCTCTGCCAGTGACATCGAAGGAAAGTTTCCAAGCTTAAACCCTCGACGCCTCCCACCCTTTATCTTCTTTTGGTACAGCCATGATGCATTACCTTTAGGGGACATTCTGAAGCTTAGCCCAGCTCTCTCGACATCACCTATTTCAATACGTTTGGTAGGGTCCGCTATAATCGAACGAATGAAGCGATCAGTCATCTTACTTTTCACGCTAATTTCCCCTGGTGGCACTCTAGTGGCACAAAAACTGTTGGCTCTTGTTAGATGTTCTTGCATTATCCTGGACTATAACTGCTCGATTTGCAAGAACACTTTAAATATAATTATCAATAAATACATAATGTTATAAGTATTAAGCAGTGCCTTCGTGTTAGGTTTTATGGTATCCTGTACCTACAGGTATCTTCTCGTGAAAGTCGAAAAAAAACAATTTCATTGATTTGTAATCAATAGGTCCGCGGTTCGAGTCCGTGTGGGGGCACCATTTAA
>JAPKEA010000239.1 GCA_028822275.1 Planktomarina sp.
CCAACGGATTGCCGGGTCCAGTTGTTTATGTTTGGTTTGTTGACGGAATAATGGTCGATGGTCTTCCTCTCTATTCTAATGAATACACGTTAACTGAAAGTGATATTGGAAAAGAAATCTCTGCTGGGGCGATGGTTTTAGATGGTCTTGGGAATTTAGAGTATGCGATCCCTTTTGGTCACCAAACAGTTGCTGCAGTTTCAAATGCATCACCGACTGGATCTGTCACTGTTATTGGAACTACGGTTGAAGGAAATACATTAACTGCCGATACATCCACCTTAAATGATGCAAACGGTCTTGGTGATTTAACTTTCCAATGGCATAAAGATGGGTCAGAAATCAACTCTGCAAATGCGTCGTCCTACATTTTAACCTCAGACGATATTGGGGCTGAGATGAGTGTAAAAGTAAACTACACTGATGGCGCAGGAAAATTTGAAACTCTGGAGAGCAACAAATCATATATGGTAATCTCATCCTCCAACTCTGTTTTAAACGGGGTTGAGGTCGGTCTTACTGGTGATAAAATCATTGATACCCTTACAAATGGCTACAAATGGGAACTTGGGAACACCAAAACTATCGATTGGTCAATTTCTTCTGGTTTTAATGGTGAGTACTGGACTTCACCTGACGAAGTTACTGCTAAAATAGAAATGGCTTTCATCCTGTTCTCAGCAGCTGCGGATATCTCTTTTAATTATATTGGAGCTTTCGATACACCTTTCCAATCCATAGCGCACGGCTCAGAAATTAACTTTTCAATGGATGGAAGCGGAACATTTTTCAGCAATGATAGCACTTGGGCTATTGGTTACTTTCCGCAACCAGATCTCGTTTCTAGGGGTGACATATATCTAAATATAAATAGTGCCGCTAACTATTTAGATTCGTATGAAGTTGGTAGCGCAGGTTTTTTCCTAATTTTGCACGAAATCGGTCACACGCTAGGGCTCAAGCATCCTCACGATGATGGAGGCACAGGAAGGCCGACTTTTGCAGAAACAGAAATGACCGACTTAGACAACGACTATTTTTCAATCATGTCTTATGAAGATGACTACAATTGGAATTTGAAAGCTTGGGATCCAGCAACACCAATGTATATGGATATTCTGGCCTTGCAGTACCTTTATGGAAAAAGCACAGAATTCTTTGCGGGAAATGATACTTTTTCCTTTTCAAAGAATAACCTGTACGCATCTGCGTGGGACCCTAGCGGAATTGACTTAATCGATCAGTCTAATGCTAATGAAGGGTGGCATATTTTGCTGCCTAACATTGAACCGTCAACTCTCGTAGATACAAAGGTTGGAATGCTTGTACCTTCTGAAGAGCTATCGTTGGAAACACCAACAAGTCTTTATTGGTTACTAGGTGATTTTGAAAACGTTAACGGTAGTGAACATGCAGATAGTATTTATGGAAATCGCTTTGATAATTTAATTGAAGGCAATGCCGGAAACGATACCCTTTCAGGTGGTACCGGATCAGACACTTTCGTTTACGCTAAGGGAGATGGTAACGACACGATACTGGACTTTAACGAGAATGAAGACAGCATTTCCTATGTAGGTTACAGCGAGAGCGAAATTGCGCAAATTACTGAAACGTTCTTAACCGGCGGAAACAAAGTTCTGACGCTGAGTGATGGCGCTGAAATCACACTGAACGGCGATTTTGTCGCTCCAGTCAATTCACCGCCAACTCTAACAACGGCTCCCACACTGACTGTTAATGAAGGCGCCGCGAGTTCTCCAATTGCATTTTCTGGTGCTGACCTTGATGGCGATGAGCTTGAATATCAGTTCACTAATCCCACGAAAGGCTCTGTAGTTAATAACGAAAACGGCACTTACACTTATACGCCAGATACAAACAGGAACGGGAGCGACAGCTTTACTATTACTGTGAATGATGGAGATGAGAGTGTCTCCCGGATTGTAAATGTTACTATCAATCCTGCTGAGAGTTTGCTTGATATTGCTGACGCTATGCGTTTGGATGATAATATTGTTCTGATCGGTAATCCGACGATTACATTTTCAGTAAATGAAATGGTATCAGATGTTCATTTGGTTAATGTTGGACCAGTACATTCAGATGGCGCTCAAAGGCAGACCCAAGAAAACTTGGATGGTGTTATTCCTTCTACGAGGTTGAACTCACAACTTGCTAACTTTGTGCAAAACCCTGTTTCAAAAGTGGTCACAATCTCTCTTCCGAACGATCAAGCCCTTGATGATGGCTATTGGGCCATAGAAGTCACAGATGTTGCCGGTAACCGTACACAGCATCCATTGACCAAAAACCCGTTCCCCACTCCTGACTTTGTCATTGGAGTTAACACAGTTGTAGCCAATGCGTTTATCGTTGATACAACTGCAGACCAAGCTGATAACCTGATTATTGACGCATTTGATGCAGATGCTTCGCCTGCCAAGGTTTCATTGCTTGGAGTTGATGAGGACATAACAGACGTCAGTTTGAAGATCGCCTTTGTGGATGAGAATGGCGAAACAAAAACTATGTTGGCCAGCCATACTCGGGACCTGACAGACCGTTCACTTGATTGGGTAAGACAGAGTGGTTCTGAGGGAATATTTGTCGATAAGTCTTCCAGCTCAAATCATGCTAACTTCAATTTTGACTTGACTGCCGACTACTTAGGTATTTCCGCGGTCGAGGCAACTGTGACGGACGTGGCCGGCAATACAGCTGGTGCAAATTTGCTTTTTGGCAAGTCAGGCGCAGATATATTCATTTTTTCGAGTGAAGATGAAACAAGCACCGTCATAGAGTTTAAACCTTCTGAAAATGATCGAATTGATGTCAGTGCATTTAATTTTGCTAACTTCGAAGCCTTCAAGGCTGTTCTAACAGCTGCCGGGGAAAACGATCTCGATACTAAAATAACCTTAGTTCCAGATACAGTCGTTTATCTTGAAAACGTAACTTATACAGATCTGGTTTCAGACGATGTGATTTTGTAGAAGTAACAGATAATGCGTAGACGCACCTTGTTCAGCTCAAACAATCAAAAATTAATTAACAAAAGTTTAGGCATTTAATACTAAATTTTAATTATGTTTTACTAGCTAAAATAAACCAATGATATGAATATCTTTAAAATGTAACCAGTGACATATGAGCTTTATTGAGGTCTCTTACAGTACTACAAAAGATGCTGTATAAAAAGAAAAGTGCCTTTAGATCAAGGTGAGCCATTTAGTAATTTGTAGTAACAATTGAGTACCTTAGGAACGGTTCAGATTATCAAATGAGTAGAATTTTATTTGCTTGGGAAATCGGTGACGGTATGGGTCACATAACTCGGATGCTGGTAGTTGCTAGTCGCCTGAGAGAGCTAGGTCATGACTGCATTTTCGTTTTTTCTGACATTGAGTTGGCTGGCGCCCGAGTTCAAACTGCCGGTTTTGATGTATTACCGGCGCCAAAAATAAGGTTTTGGTTAGAAGATTCTGTGTGCAGACTTCCGAGATCTCAAGGAGACATCTTAGCAAAAATTGGTTACTCTGAGGAAACTAGGTTGCGCCCTTATCTTACCGCATGGAAATCAATAATTAAAAGAATTGCTCCTGATATGGTAGTGTTGGATTACGCGCCAACAGCCAGATTGGCAGTTGGCGATCGAATACCAACGATAGTTATTGGAGATGGCTTCACCTTACCACCAGCCGTGGATGGTCGTTTTCCGTTTTTTCGAGATGTGCCAAAGATTGTTGATAAAAAAGATATTCTCCAAACAATCGCAAAAATTCAGACTGGACCTAATGATTGGTGTCCTGCTTCGTTGCCCGATTTACTCACGGGTAGTAGAAATTTTCTAATAATTTTGCCACAACTCGACTTCTATGCGGAGCAACGTGACTATAGCGCAATTGGACCACTTATTGCACCACCATTGATTGTTGAAGATGTTCCCAGTCAGATTTGTTTTGGGTATTTAGATGCAAAACATAAAGCTACTATTGAATTTATGGATAGATTTAAAAATAGCGATCTCACAGGTGCCTTTTTTTTGATAAATATTGATCCTAGTCAAAAAATAAGATTAAGACGTGATGGTCTAAAAATTTTTGATTACCCACAAGACTGGCCACAGGATATGAGGGAACTTGCAAAAAAAGCTGCTGTGCTAATCCATCATGGTGGAATGGGCATGTCGGAAGTCTGTCTTGGCCTAGGGCGACCCCAAATTATTTTACCTACTCACCTCGAAAGAACGATGAATGCTTTAAATTTAAAACGTACTGGCACAAGCTTGGTTTTGAAAAACTGGAGGAGTATTCCGCCAGAAGTGCTTTTAAAGACAGTTAGTGCGGCTGCTGATGATGAAACTTTAAAAAAATGGGCTGGGCATGTCGCGCGTGGCTTATCCATAGATAGGATTTCTTCGCTATCTTATATTGTAGCCGAATGTCAAAAATTATTAAAACAGCACTGAAAAACAATAAATTCTTAAATCTGATGAGATTTTTTTCCTTAATCGCATTTGAGTTTCTAATTAAAAAGGCTGTGCTTTGATAACTGGGATCAAGCCTATGCAAGACGAAGTAACATACTTTTATTCTGGCTAAATCCAACCAAGTAGTGTGCTATTGTCCCAGACAATAAATTCAAAGTTATTGTACCTTTGACAACATAGCAAAAGCACCATGGTCTTGTCCCGCTTACGTTCCGGTCTCCCAACTCATTTGTGCAGCCTTTCGTTCAAAGGCCAAGGGGCTTTTTCCACCCAGTGACGAGTGTCGC
>JAPKEA010000240.1 GCA_028822275.1 Planktomarina sp.
AGCAGTCTGCCCAAATGTCGCAGAAATAGTCCCATCATTTTCGACCTTAATATTAGATAAAGGGTCTTCATTTGCATCAATTGGAATTTGAATTCGCTGCAATGCTGTCGGGTCCACTCCAACTCCAACAAACTCACCCTCAACGGCTGACATTCCAAGTACGAATGCACCATCTTGCGTTTGTAGAAAGCCCTTCGCGTCAAGAGAAAAGCCACCGTTTCTTGTGACAGAAAAGCCAATTTGGTCTGCGCGTTGTGTCATGAAATATCCATTTCCAACTACAGCCGTATCGAGAGCACCACCCATTTCTTTGAGTGAACCCTGCGCATCACTACGCCGCGCATCATCAGTGTGTACGCCCTTCCCCACCAGAGAACTTTTAACACCTTCCGCGCTACTCCCGTTAAAAAGCTCTGAAAACGCTACTGAGCTTTTTTTGAAGCCAGTCGAGTTTGCGTTTGAAATATTATTTGAAATAATAGAAAGCTCTTGAAGAGCGGTATCCATACCCGATTTTACTACCGAAAACATAATTAGCTCCTATGATATTTACATAAGGCAATGCAAAACTTGTGCCATTCGGGTAAGGTTTATCACTAATCAAGTATTTTTTTCTGATCAAAAAAAATCAAAAAATTATCCCATAAAATCAAACAAGTTCTTGCTACTAATCCGCGAAAATGTTGCTTGAGCTGCTTCCTGACTTGTCAATAAACCCTGCAATTTAGTAAGTAACGTGGCCATATCAACATCCTCAATTTTTGAAATATCTTCACTCAAGTAAACCAAAGTATTTTCTGTACTCTCGACAACACCTTCTGCAACCTTTGTTGCCATACTTAAATCTACACCCAGTGAATTAAAATGCTCGAATAAATCATTTAATTGAGTTCCAACCTTCGCATCAGATATTGAGTGAGGTACAATGACCTCGTCAGTAACATTCGAATTTACTACTTTTTGGACATCAATTGACCGAACTACGTTACTCGGTAAATCCGTAACATAATTCTCAATTTTTAGATCTATGCCAGTCCCAGATAGTCGTATTTTATTATCAGAGGATACCACAGCAGTGACGCCACTACTTCCTGTATGGCTGTTTATCTTCGCTACAACTGAGCTGAAGTCGTTGGCATACACATTTGCATCTATGGAATAGCTCGACCCGTTTGCGACAAGATCAAATTTATACTGGGCCGATTGACCCGAGCCAGGAAGCACTAGGTCTATGGAAGTTGTACCAGAAAATAAATTTGAAGATTGCCCAGCAGGGTATTCGTAATCTAAACTTTCTGCGAATGCATCAATTGCATCAAAAACTGAGAACTTAGCGTTAACTTGACCGGCAGATAAGAACACTTCATTGCCAGAAAAGTTTTGTCGCAAGTCACCGTCACGGGATATTTGCAGTGACTTCGCACTTGCCGCTCCAGAATAACTAATGCTGCCAAAATTATCTACTCTGAAAGGCTCTGCCACTCCAGAAATTCCAGAAAAGTACCCATTTCCGAAAGCGTCAACGCTATTTGAAATTACAAAAATTTCCTCTTTAATAGCTGTAACTTGGTTTTTAAAAATTATTCTGTCTGCCGGAGTTCGCAATCCGTTTGAGCTTTGAACGTATAACTCCTTGAGCCTTGTTGAAGCATTTTGTAATTGGTCAAAACTAAGATTTATTTTTTCAAGATCTGAAATCACTCTCTCAGCATTATTTTTAAACTGAGTAAGCTCTAATTTATGTTCTTCTGACGCATTTAAATTAGATATTGCCCGCAGGTCCTGCTTCAAAGATAACGAGTTTTTTCCCGTACTTACTTCAAGTTGGATATCACCTATATCCTTATTCAAGCGTGAAAAAAGGTCTATATTCTTTTGGTAAAAACCAGCGTTAGTAATCGACATCTTTCAAACTCCCGTTACATTGACCGCAGCAATGTGTCTAATAATTCGCGAGCAGTTGTTAGGACGCGCGCCAAAGCCTGGTAAGCTTGCTGCTGTTCCATCAGACGTGCTGCCTCGGTATCTAAATCTACGCCAGAAAATTCGTTTTTATTGTCTAAGGCAACTTGGTAAGCTGCTTCAAAAGTTTCCAAGGTTTCTTGGTTTGCTTGTATCTCGGTACCAGTATTTGAGACTATTTTTCCAAATACATCTGAGTATCCACCAATCCCAGTCTCTTTATTTAATAACGACGTATCTAGCATATTGTTTAGGTTATTAGCGTCATCGGCATTGGCGTCCGATACCAATACTCTAAATGTGTCGCCACCATTAACAGCTCCCTTAAAGTCAATTGCAAGACCCTGAAATGTTGTACTATTATCTCCAGATACCGATCGAGACCCCACGATGTGTCCAGTGGAAAAATCAAAAATATCGACACTGGTTGGATCTACTTTGTTCGCCACAATCGAATACTCTCTCACAGTCTCAGCGGTTGCCTTAACTGCCTCTCCAAGGGCAATTGGATTGCGGTTTCCGTTTGCTATGAAGACCAAATCTTCACCCCGCAAGCCATCAATTGACAAGACTTCACTTGCCAATGAGTTTACCGTCGTACTTGACTTTACGCGTTGGTCTCCAATATTTGAAATTTTCAAGCCATCACCGGCAACCACCAACTGAGCATCTACAGTCGAAATACCATAATTTGTGGAGTTGGCATTCGAATTTATTCTTATATTTTTATTTCTAGCTGTGTCATCATTTATTGATACCTTTAGACGAATTTTAGTGTTGTCGCTCGGGTTTACTTCTGTTGCAAAAGTCATCCAACCCGGTAACGTAGCAGGGCTTTGTCTATCGAATGTATTACCGGCAGTATGAAAGCAAATTATATATTTATCAGCACCAACCATAACGGTACCTACGTCAGTGTTATCAGCATTTGTCTGCGCAAAATATTTTGAATAAATCTCTGTTTTAGATGTGTTCGATACATGGAAATCTGTTTTGACTTGACCAGAATTTGTTGATGAAAACGTGAGGCCATGGCCACTGACGACACCGTTTTTTGCGCTAGCAGTTAAGCGAATATTTGCGCCATCTGCTTCAAAGTTTATTATTAGTCGATCTTTTTCAGGCCCAGTTACAGAAAATTTTGAGCCCGCAATGAGTTCAGACAGAGCTGCCACTCCTGAAAGTGTCTGAGTGCCAACTTTAACGTTAGTGCCCTGCACTTCAATATCTTCATCAAGATTTAAAGTGGCAATATATTTTTGCTCACCAATCGAAAATGCAATCTGAGATCCATCACTGGGAAAGCCAGCAGCTAAAGCAAAGCTATCCCCAACAAAAACCGTGGATGTTGCCTGGTCTCGCAGATCTGAAGCAAGATGATGGGATATAATGCTAGAAGAAAAGTCGTCAGATTCCCGAGGTAAAAAACTACTCGCAAGACTACCGGCTATTGGATCAGTTAAATTGAGACTGTATTTTGATGCTGATGAAACAACATTAATATTTTTGACGTCAGAGTAACCACCATCCAATTGATAGTCGGCGTAAAAACTTATGTCTGTGCTATTATTTTTTAGGTCAAAAGTCTTACTTGCGAAACCCATTTCAAATTCTGAATGAGCACTATTACCAGCGTCCACAGTAAAGCTAGATGTACTTTTTATTTGGACATTACCGCCAATTACCAAGTGCTGCCCATCCGAAAGGGTCTTGGATGCTGTGAGTAATCTATCACCAAATTGGTTTAGCTGATTAACTGAAATTCCAACACCACTTGTCAAATTTACATCTTTTAACGAAATATCTCCAGCATCAATATGCTTTAAAATAATACCTGAATCTCCAGTTAAGTAGGCAGTTACCCCGGTAGAATTTGAAAAAGAGTTGATCTGGCTGACTAAGCCAGAATGTGAAGAACCAGCAACAGTTATACTAATTTGCTGACCTACTAAATTATTCCCAAATAGCTCGAATTCAACAAGCCCGTTTGCAATCCCTGACAACTCCAACACATTTGATGCTGTTGCTCCCATCCCCAGAGGGGCTAAATCTTTTGCAAGTTGAGTGGCAATTTGACCGGCCATCATCCCAACTTCAAAACTAACACTCTTACTTTCCCCATTGGAGGCGGTAACTACAAGTGGGGCTGTAAGCTGGGTGCGGACTGCTGGAAAAGCAGCCGTGGCATAGACAGTCACATTATTGTTAACACCGGTGTCCAACCCAGCGCCAGATAAGGAGATAATATCTAAGCCTTCTGTAGTTTTTCTGTTAACAGAGGCTCCAGAGAAGCCCTTATTAGACATCGTGGGTAGGTAATTAGCTGTATATTTAGCTTCACTGGAAAAACCATTTTCCGTTGTTATCAAGTTGGTGACTTCATCTTGGCTCAAAACCTTCCCAGAGATTTGGACCCCTTCCCGCGTGAAAATATTCATATCAGACGCGCTACTATCTTGAGGGGCAAGTATGCCGGCCGCAAGCACACCGGAGCCAGTACCAAAAGAGCCTGAGGCTAATTTAGAGTAGCCCGAGTTTACTGGCTGTGACGCCGACGCTATTACAAAACTCGACCCAGACCCAACTGCGCGAAGTCCAAGATCCTTGAATGATTTATCTGTAGTATTTGAAAGTATCCCACCCGAATTTAAAATGTCAGCTATGTCATTATTATTTTTTAAACCTGCAAACACACCGGTAACGTTAAGACTGTTAAGGTCCAAGGGGAATACAAATTGCTCATTCGCTGCAGTATTCAAATTCACCAAGTTTACAGTCAAACTATGGGAGGCCGTTAAGTCA
>JAPKEA010000241.1 GCA_028822275.1 Planktomarina sp.
GCCTCTAAATCCCAAAATGCACAATCCAGAGCGTTTCGTGCGGCGCCAGCAGGCAAGGCTTCAAATAGCTCTGGACGGCTACGCGCATCTACACCTTCAATTTCCGAGGCAACACTTTTTAGCGTTTCGCCATAGCGAGCATAAGGAACACATTCACCCCACCCTACGTGGCCATCCCTTTCAACACGCACAGTTAAAACTTGCGCTTCCGTGCGAGAGCCACGAGAAATGGTAAAAACCTGCGCCAATTGAAATGTGTCGAATTGAACTGAAATATGCATTTATGCTCCTTTGCTTCTTCTGACCGAAATACAATCACCGAGGGTGCTGCTTCACCAGACCGCAAAGCAGTCTGGTGAAGTTAATCTAACGCGACGCATCGTGCGCCAACCAATTTCTTAAATAGCGGCCAAAGCATCAACCAAACGCCCAGCCCCAATTCGGATTGGGTCGACCGCTGGAAGACCCATTCTGTCTTCAACTTTGGTTAAATAAGCAACCGCTGCATCATGTGACATGTGCTGGGTATTTACTGATATTCCCACAACTTGACAGGCAGGGTTGCCAACACGGGCAAGCGCCAATGCTGTGTCGCGTAAAGTTTCGAGTGACGGCTGCTGATACTCTGGCAATCCACGCATGTGCGCCCGAGTTGGTTCGTGACCCAGGATCAAAGCGTCTGGTTGTCCACCGTGCACCAAAGCCAGGGTAACACCCGAGTAGGACACATGAAATAGACTGCCTTGACCTTCTATATGATCCCAATGGTCTTCGTCATTGCTAGGCGTAAGATATTCAACAGATCCCGCCATGAAATCGGCAATAACCGCATCCAATGGCACACCGCCACCAGTGATTAGAATTCCAGTCTGCCCCGTCGCACGGAATGTGGACTTCATTCCACGTTTATTCATTTCGGTGTCCATAGCCATAGCAGTATACATTTTACCAACAGAGCAATCTGTTCCAACAGTCAAGCACCGTTTGCCAGTGCGTTTTTTGCCATTAGCAATTGGATACTCAACGGATGGCACTCGAACGTCGTGCAATGTGCAAAAGTTTGCCGCCGCAATATCGGCCAAATCCGCTTCATCGCGCAGAAGGTTGTGCAATCCTGAAGCAAGGTCATAGCCCATGCCCAAAGCTTCTTTCAGGACCACTTTCCAGGCGTCAGAAATGATTCCGCCCCGGTTTGCAACACCGATAACCAAAGTTTTGGCACCAGCCGCTTTTGCTTCTGACAATGTCATTTCTACTATGCCCAAATCCGCACCACATCCGTCCATACGGAGTTGTGCTACAGCATTTTCTGGCCGCCAGTCTTTGATGCCGATCGCGACTTTAGCTGCGAGCTGGTCGGGCGCATCGCCAAGGAACAACAGGTAAGGGGTTTTGATCATGACTATCTCCTCAGTTGGATCTGGATAACTTACTTCTACTTCGGAGAAGTATCGCCCATTATTCTACGCGTTTCAAAAAAAAAGAAGACAAAATTTCAATAAATTACATATTTTTCGAATTAAATTCCAAAAAAATTCGGCTCTCAAAGATTTGGTCTGTTTGTTTTGCCTATAAGACGTAAAATCTTCCAAAAAAAAATAGACTATAATAAATGTTCTTGCAGCCACTGGCGCAGGATTATACTGAAACAGCATCCGTTTTTGAAACTTCATTACTCGAGGAATGACATGTCTTTTCTCTTACAGCCAACCGCACCATCTCACCCAAATCGTTGCCAGCTTTTTGGACCAGGGTCTCGTGTTGCGTTATTTGAAAAAATGGCTACCAGCGCCGCAGACGTCATAAACCTGGATCTTGAAGACAGTGTTGCGCCATCAGATAAAGAT
The DNA here is from genome assembly GCA_028822275.1 of Planktomarina sp. Classification (GTDB taxonomy): domain Bacteria; phylum Pseudomonadota; class Alphaproteobacteria; order Rhodobacterales; family Rhodobacteraceae; genus Planktomarina. The sequence continues at coordinate 1,848 of JAPKEA010000241.1, forward strand.
CAAGCCCGGCAAAATGTGATTTCGGCAACCCATAATGTGGATTGGGGTACAAAAACTCTCTCAGTGCGTATTAACGGATTGGATACGCCTTATTGGTATCGTGACGTCGTAGATCTTTTGGAACAAAGTAGTGAGCGACTGGACCAAATCATGATCCCAAAAGTTGGCTGCGCCGCCGACGTTTATGCTGTCGACGCTTTGGTCACAGCAATTGAAACAGCAACAAACCGCAACAAACGTATCAATTTTGAAATCATCATTGAAAGTGCAGCAGGCATATCCAATGTTGAAGAAATTGCAGGTAGTTCACCACGCCTCACTGCTATGTCATTGGGTGCTGCAGATTTTGCGGCCAGTATGGGCATGCAAACAACAGGTATCGGCGGCACGCAAGAAAACTATTATATGCAGCACGGCAGCACGCAATATTGGTCAGATCCATGGCATTGGGCACAAGCAGCTATTGTAGCAGCGTGCCGCACGCACGGAGTACTTCCTGTTGATGGGCCATTCGGCGACTTCAGCGATGATGCTGGGTTTATTGCCCAATCGCGCCGTTCAGCGACTTTGGGCATGGTTGGAAAATGGGCCATTCACCCGAAGCAAATCAGGTTAGCAAACGAAGTTTTTACCCCTTCACAAGCCGCTGTAGATGAAGCAAGAGATATTCTTGCTGCAATGGCGCAGGCCAAACAAAACGGCGAAGGTGCAACGGTTTTTAAAGGCCGGCTGGTCGATATTGCATCCATAAAACAGGCCGAAGTCATTGTGCGTCAATTTGAACTTATCAACGGAGCGTAATTAAAGCGGCTTAATCTACAAAAAAGTGACCATCAATGCCAGCTGTTGCGCAGAAATGTTGCACTTCGTGTTCGCTGTGGTCATATAGGCGGCGAGAGAAGTTCTTTAGGCCGATTATGACAAATTATCTTGAATTTGAACGTCCACTTGCTGAAATAGAAGGGAAAGCGGAAGAATTACGCGCAATGGCGCGTAATAATAACGAGATGAATATTGAGGCTGAGGCAGCAGGCCTTGATAAAAAAGCATCTAGCATGCTGTTAGACCTTTACTCAACACTCACACCCTGGCGGAAGTGCCAAGTAGCTCGTCACCCAGACCGCCCACACTGCAAAGATTACATAAAAGCGTTATTTCAAGAATATACGCCACTGGCAGGCGACAGGAACTTCGCAGATGACCACTCAATTATGGGTGGATTGGCACGTCTGGAAGGACGCCCCGTTGTCATTATCGGTCACGAGAAAGGTAGCGATACGAAGTCAAGAATTGCCAGGAATTTTGGAATGGCACGTCCAGAAGGCTACCGAAAAGCTATTCGCCTTATGGACTTGGCAAATCGGTTTGGCTTGCCAGTAATCTCTCTGGTAGATACGCCCGGCGCCTATCCAGGAAAAGGTGCCGAAGAGCGAGGCCAATCTGAGGCCATAGCGCGCTCAACAGAAAAATGCCTACAATTGAAAGTCCCATTGATTTCTATCATCATTGGTGAGGGCGGCTCCGGTGGGGCCGTTGCATTCGCAACAGCAAACAAATTGGTGATGCTAGAGCACTCGATATATTCCGTGATCAGCCCTGAAGGCTGCGCCTCGATTCTATGGAAAGACGCTGAAAAGATGCGCGAAGCGGCAGAAGCGCTTCGCTTGACAGCGCAAGATTTGATAAAACTGGGGGTTTGCGATCAAATCATCACAGAACCAACCGGCGGAGCGCACCGTGACCGGGATGCTGCAATGTATGAAGTCGGTAAAACAATCGGCGGGTTGCTCGACAAACTTGGCCAATCAAGTCCCGAAAAACTCATGCAAGACCGTCGCCAAAAGTTTCTTAATGTGGGAAAAAAAAGTCTCACAGCTTAGCCTGCCTTACTACATCGCTTTATCTGTACGCGCTTGCAAACTTTAGTTACAGACAGCAGGTTCAAACTGTAAAATATCTTTGGTAATATCCATACAAGAATTTCCCTAGGTTTTGAAATTCACTTCCTCCAGCAAAGCTGTTGATCGCTCTTCTATGCGAGCCTCCAATATCTTCATAAAGTCAGGGATCGATTTACCCTTTCCAATCGGCTCTAGAAACTCAACAACCGCGGTTCCTTGTTTACGAAGAACCGCGCGCTTAGGCCAAAATGCACCAATATTGAGCGCGACTGGCACGCAATCCTGATCCAATTCTTTGTACAAGACTCCCGAGCCTTTTTTGAAGGGCATCTTTTTACCAATTGGCACCCGTGTTCCTTGTGGGTAGATGACCAATTGTCCAGGTAAATCAGCACCAGACGAAACGTCACTCAACATTTTTCTTATAGCAAGTGCACGCTTCCCACGGTTCACTGGAATACAGCCCATCCGTGATGCATATTGCCCAATTATTGGCATAAATAGGATCTGTTGTTTCATCACAAACTTCGACCGTGGAAGGCTATCAAAAATAACAAGGATATCGAAAAATGACTGGTGTTTTGCTGCTACTAGAACGCCAGCGTTTGGGATGACCCCTCGGACATCAACTTTCAAACCAATTATCCAGCGTGCAGACCAAACCACATAGCGACAGTAGCATTTTGCCCCGTAACGCGCTCCCTCTGAACTCAAAATCATAGGGACCAAAAACACAATTGCCACCACAAACATGGCTACATACATCTGTATATTAAACAAAAGTGAGCGAAGCCATTGGATAGCAATTTTCATTTTAAACCCCATTTTATTATAGCATGCCCAGTGGCCTAATTTAAAATACTAAGCACAACAGCCTATTTGACTGCTGGCAAAGCAACTTACAGTCATCGTCTTTTTACACCCCTCGCAGAGTTCTTGAAACAACGAAACACAAATAGCCTAAAAAATTATTATAAATAATGGAGAACCGCATTGTATCTTTTTGCTTAACGAC